>CAZTJD010000094.1:0-7005 GCA_964613985.1 uncultured Anaerolineales bacterium | reverse complement strand
TGCATCACCTTCCCCATATCTCTCGGGGATGTTGCACCGATTTTGTTGATAACCTCTTGAGCCAGTACCTTAATCTCTTCCTCTGTCAGAGGGCTAGGCATGAATTCTTCTAAAATCATAATTTCTGCCAGGGCTTCAGTGATCAAGTCTTCTCTCCGAGCCCGTTCAGCACCCTCGATTGTTTCCCGGCGCGATTTCAATTCCTTTTGAAGGATGGCCAGGATTGCTGGTTCGTCCAGATCAGTTCTCGAGTCGATCTCAGCATTTTTTATCGCTGCCAAAGCCAGGCGCACTGTACGTTTACGGCGTTCATCCCTGTCGCGCAGGGCTTGTTTTAAAGACTGTGTAAGTAGTTCTTTTGTATTCATACTTTTCGCACCGTTTGTTGGTTGTGTTCCATCTGCTCAAATTGTGATCAAGGCAGGATGAGTCTATCGACAAGTCAATTGAAAGTTCCTTAAAATCACAGATAGATTAACATCCATCAGTCTTATGCACTACCAGGTATCGTGATTAGTAGTTTGTCCAATATATATATAAATTGGGGCACTGAGTGATTAGACAAGGTTCTAGATAAATTGAGGCAGAGATCTTAACTCCGGGTGCTCCATTCAGGATGACAATGCAAATTATGATGTTTTGCTGAACACTAAGGTTGTCTTTCTGAGGGTATCCACAGTTGAATTATTAAATTCTCGAGATGAAAGGAACTTTGTTTTGTTACTGTGAGCAGAGTTTAGGGAGGGTGGCAGTCATCGGTTTCGAGGAGGAGACCATTTGGTCGTAAAAGACTTAACTACCGCAAAGGGTACTCCTACTCAAAACTCTAATGCTGTTGTAGCCAGGCAGCCTCACCGATGGTGCCATCTCTTGGTCCCGAACCAAAGATTGCTTCGCTTCTCGTTGTCCTACTCAAAATGGTTGGCAACGTTTCTTTCATTTTGAGCAGCGAAAGACGAGCTGTGGATTAACTCGCAATGACACCAAAAAAATCGTTAGTAGTGAAGTGAAGGATCTCTTACCGTTTAGACCTCGGTTCTTCAGTCTCAATTGCTGCTATTTATTAATGTTCGCTCCTTCAGGCTGATAAATTCGAGATTCTTGGTTTTTATATTAATAGATTATACCTCGAGGATGAGCTAGCTTACACAAAATCCCCGATTTTTAAATATTTCTAACAAGAGGACACAGCTTGGCTAGAAATTCCTAAGGGATTCTCATCTCAACCCAAGAATCCCATTTTTCTTCCTCCGAGCAGGTGCAAATGCAGGTGGTAAACAACCTGTCCGCTGTCGGGGCCATTATTGAGAATCATCCGGTAACCTGATTCTGATATGCCAGCTTCTTTTGCCAATTTCCGTGCAACCGTGAATAGGTGCCCCACTGTTTTTTCGTCATCTTGCCTGAGATCATTCACCGAAGGGATATGGATATTCGGAACAATGAGAATATGCGTTGGCGCTACCGGGTTAATGTCGTTGAAAGCAGTCACTGTTTCGTCCACATAAATTTTATCCGTTGGGATCTCTCCCTGGATGATTTTGCAAAAAATACAATCGTTATTTTTCATCCCTAGCTCCTGTTGGTTTATTTTAAAAATGAGAACATTAATAGTTATTCGTCAATTTTATTATAGCTCAAAGGTCAACCGCAATATATCCTTAAATAAACATTTGTTTATGCTAAGATCTCTCCAACCAAACTGCGGTTATTCAATCCAGTTAACTTCACCATTGAGAGATGATTCCATAAGTAATGATTAGCGTATACTGTAACGCGTAAGTAATTATCGGTTAATCCGGAGAGCATCCACTCACTTGATCCAATTTTTAAAGCCTTCTCCCAAAGGACGGGGCGAAGGTCACCAATAAAACCTTTTTGAAAGGTGTATTCAGACCTAGCAAGTACCTGTCTGACTTTCGCATTACGTTTCTTCCTTAGGGGGTAAGGGATACTGGGTTTCATTTTTGCGGAAATGGTCCCCGG
Organism: uncultured Anaerolineales bacterium; assembly: GCA_964613985.1. Taxonomy (GTDB): domain Bacteria; phylum Chloroflexota; class Anaerolineae; order Anaerolineales; family UBA11858; genus CAZTJD01. Next base: position 5,019 of record CAZTJD010000094.1, on the reverse strand, counting down.
TCTTTCGGAGAAAGTGAAGACATGCCCCCGGGCAAAAGCCATCTTCTCAATGAAGGCCAGGCTCTCTTTGAATTCTTCTTCTGTTTCTCCAGGAAAACCTGTAATAATATCTGTGGTAATTGCTACATCTTCAATCAAATGTCGGGCGGTTTCAATGAGTGCTGAAAAAGCCTCCGGGGTTGTTTTTCGAGCCATCCGTTTCAGTGTTGCGGCACTTCCCGATTGTAACGGTAGATGCAAATGATTCGCCAGGCGGGAGTCTTGCCACAGCTCGAAGAAATCCTGCTCGATATCCCAGGGTTCCAATGAAGACAGCCTCAAACGGGGTATATCCGTCTCGATTAGGATGGTGGATATCAGGTTGTACAATGTTGACGGTATTGTAAAATCCTTACCCCAGGAACCCATGTGTACGCCGGTCAGGACGATCTCCTGGCTTCCCCCAAATAAAGCATAACGAATATCTTTTAGGATTTCGGTGACAGGTCGACTCCATCCGGGGCCGCGTGCCAGTGTTGTGATACAGAAAGCGCATCGATTGTCACAACCATCCTGTACTTTGATGAACGCTCTGGTCCTGGATCGTTCTCCTGGAATGGGTTCTCTACCCAGATGATCCAGGTTGAATTCCTCAATTGGGAGATTGAGGATAGTTTGCACCAAATCATCTTTTTGTGGATTGGGGATTACCCGGCTGACACCCGGCAGCTCTGCAGCAGCTCCAGGTTCTAAGGTTGACCAGCAACCCGTGACGACTATATCGGGTACTCCCGCCCGCGAAATACCCCTTATTTTCTTGCGAGAGTCCGCTGCTGCTGCGGCAGTAACGGTACAGGTATTGACCACGGCTAAATCCGCTTTACCAGGATCTGGGACAAGTTCATGGCCTACAGCGCGAAATTGTTTTGCAAAGGATTCGATTTCGCTTTGGTTTAACCGGCAGCCTATCGTGTCGAGGTAAACTTTCATTATGTGTATATTTTATGGATCTTGTTGAAATTACAAGCCATGTGTATAGAAGATCTGTTCTAAATACTCTGATTTGTGGGTGGATGATATCCAATGAAGATGATCGACAACCAGGTGAAGGTTTACGGTTCCCTGGCTACAAAGTTATCGAAATAAATATCTGTTCCAGCAGTGTCGAAGGTCCCGGCAATGAGTCCAACATCTCCAGAGGCGTAAGTTGTGTCTTTACCCTCGATCAACAAGGTTTGATTGACATATAGGACCAATCGATCCCCAACGCATTCTACACGGAGTTTGTTGGTAGCCAAGCCCTGGTTGATAGCCTCTGAATAAGCCATGGTCTTCTCACCGAGGAGTTCTTGTTCTCCATCGATCATCCTGGCAATACCGTAATATCCATCACTGCTAATGATGAAGAAGTAGAATTTATCCATATCCTGGTAGCGGCAGACGATTCCAAAATCATTATCATCGGGACCAGCGACTTTTTTCGCATCAACCTCAATGATGGTGTCTGTAAACTCTAGCCCGGGATTTGCCCAGATATCATAAGAAGGGGTGTTCACGAAAATTCGGTAAGCTCCATCCACGTAATCTGTCACACCTTCCGTTTCATTCACCCTTTCCCATCCGCTGGATGGGTCAGAAAAATCATCCTGGAAAAGGATATCGGCAGGTAATCCTTTTTGGGAGGCATCAGCGTTATCCCCAAACAAACCACAAGCCTGGGTGACGATCGTTAAGGTGACCAACACGATAGCAAATTGAGATTTTATTGACACAGAGGGCTCCTTGGGCTGCGAGAGCGGTAACTGCCATTGTAGCATAGTAGAAAATGTTTTTGAACTTAATCAACCACCTGGGGATACTTTTATCGAAAAATATTCAATATAAAAAAACATCATCCAAGAAGGTTTAGATCGGGAGATAAGGTAAAGAGCATTATTAAAATCGGACATTCTTCACCAGATTAATTTCAAGGTAAAGCAATCCCATTTATGAGGCGTTCCGCCTGTGAAGCTGTAATTGTTCCTGGTGCTAAAGCAATTGCCCGGGTAAAGGCGTTTGCAGCCTGTTCAGGTTGATCCAACATGTTATAGACCAGACCAAGGTGTAAATAGGCAGGTGCATAATCCGAATCCCTGTTCAACGCTCTTAGGTAGAAACGCTGGGCATTAAGTAAATCTCCTAAACGGAAGAGTACCTGTCCCAGGGTGTCGAGTGTAGCGGGGTCAGAAGAGTCACGAATGACTGCCTGCCTGGCAGTTGGTAAGGCAATCCCTCTTAAGTCGTAATTGTAACGGATGCAGTAACTCACGATGGCGCGCAAATAAGCTGGGTCATTGTAGGTTAATTTATTGGCTTCAACCAGATAGTCATAACCAGTCTCTAGGTCCCCCATGAGAGCAGCAGCCTCACCAAGGTCGACCAGGATATCTGGGTTTCCAGGGTCGATTTTGGCAGCCTTTGCCAGGTATTGGTAATACTGATCAGGATCTCCGTTTCGCTTCCAGTACAAAGCCATGAAGATATTCGCGGATAATGAATCTGGTTCCAGGTCAAGTGCTTTCTCTAAAGGTTCCAGGGCATTTTTTTTGGTTTCGTCATCAAGATGTTGAATTGCTTCAGCGAAAAATACCCAACCTTCAACATAGTCCGGCAGGATCAAGGTTACCTTTTGAAAGGCTTTCGAAGCTAACCCCCAGTTATTTTGGTTCGCAAATTCACGTCCTACAGCCATTAATGTGTAAGCGGGATTTTCCTGCGGTAGCGCACGCTGGATGGTAAATGCAAGTGAACCGGCAGTGGTGTTTTTCGGATCCAATTCCACCGCCTGAAGCAAATAAGGAGAGGCTGAACCCGGGTTTTCAATAGCCAGGAGCAAGCCTAATTCATAATTTGTTCTCGCTACCTGCAATGATGGACTATTGTTGGTACGTTGAAAATTGAGCAGGGATTTAAGTGTGGTGATTAGACTGGGGTCCTCCATACTCCTCTGGACATCGGCGATTCTGGTCAGCAAGTCTTCAGATGGCCCGAAGATTGTGATTGTTGCTTCCCATAGTTGTTCGGCGGTGTAGGGGTTACCGACCTCGAGGTAGACTTCACCAAACGCCTGGAAACCTTGGCAAGACAAATCTCCTTTTGCCGCGCCATTTTGAAAAGCTGCAATCGCCAGATCATAGTCATTGGCTCTATATGCATGGTGACCGGCTGCCTCCCATAAGTCGCTACGCCAGGGTAAGTGGGCTGCAATCAAAGCCAGGTCTTTTGCAAGTCTCGCTTCCGTTTCGTCTCCCCGGGTCTGACCGACCCTGAACATGGCATCTTTCACCGCATGCGGAAATGGAGCGATACCCATCAGGATGGTTATAATCACAATTGCAAGGATTTTTAACCAGAGTTTTCTTGTTTCGATAACTCGCATATCTTCCCTAAGTGTAACATTGTTTCTAGATATGATTAATTCCGAAACAAACCCTCCATGGTGAGCTGGTAAAGAGCTGTCCGGGAGAATCGCTGAACGGTGACTAAATTTTCCAAACGAACGGTCGGTAGGTTAGATTTTCAAGTATAATATCTGTAAGGAATTATCACTAATAAATTATGATTGGGAAATTGGACCGCTTTTCGATTGATAACTTCCAAAGATGTATTGGCACCTTGATTTCACAAGAAGTAATGACCGCGTATTTATTCTCCGGTATTTTAAACCCTTTTAGATATCCTACCTTTTGATTGGAGACGATTGGAGACATGAATAGTGGATTTTTCTTTGAGCGATGAGCACCGCATGATACAAAAAATGGTACGCGACTTTGCTGAGAAGGAAGTCGCACCAGTAATTAAAGAATATGACCGCAAGCAAGAAATGGCTCCATTCATTCTGCCCCGTATGGGGAAGCTGGGGATTTTGGGGATCTGTATCCCGGTCAGGTATGGTGGACAGGGGATGGATTATATTTCTCTAGGTCTGACCTGTGAGGAACTTGAGGCAGTAGATACAACACTGCGTGTGGTCATGTCTGTGCACATGGGTTTATGTGCCCTGGCGCTATTGCAATGGGGGACAGAGGCACAAAAGCAGGCTTTTTTGGTCCCATTGGCGCGGGGTGAGAAGGTCGGCGCTGGGGCGTTTACTGAGCCTGGAGCAGGTTCGGATTTCGCGAATATTCGCGCCACAGGCGTTAAGGATGGCGACACCTATATTCTCAATGGAGAAAAGATGTGGATTTCCCTGGCTTCTAAAGCAGATTGCGCCCTGGTCACCGTACGCACCATACCTGGCACCGCAAAGCCGAGTTCAGGATTGACTTCTTTTATCGTTGACCTTCACAGCCCGGGAGTCAGCCGAGATGACATTCATGGCAAGCTGGGTGTACGGGCTGGCTCGACCGGCTGGATCAATTTCCAGGACGTGAGAGTCCCCGCCGAGAATAGGATTGGTGAAGAGGGAGAAGGCTTTAAAGTAACCATGTCTGCATTCGACAACGGTCGCTATACGGTTGCTGCAGGTGCTACTGGGATTATTCGTGCTGCACTGGAAGCCAGTGTGCGGTATGCGAATGAACGCGAGGCATTTGGAGAGTCTATTGCCAATTTCCAGTTGATCCAGGCAAAGATCGCACGAATGGCTTTGGATTATGAAATGGCTCGGTTGCTTTACCTGAAAGCTGGTTGGTGCAAGAACAAGGGAATTCGAAATACTCGCCAAACCTCTGCAGCCAAGTGGCATGCTACCGATGCATCCTTCGCGGCTGCCAACGAGGCGATCCAGGTGCATGGTGCTTATGGTTTTAGTGATGAGTACGATGTGGAGCGGTACTTACGCAATGCAAAAGGTGCTGTTATCTATGAAGGAAGCAATGAGGTTCAACGTCTCATTCAGGCTGGTTATGCCTTAGGGTGGCGGCAAGATCGTCCCCTGCGCTGTGAGTTACCTGCTTACACGGAGGTTGATTTTCAAGAAAATTAAAACTTTTGGAAAAATAGAAAAGACTGTCTTGAAAATACCTAACTGGCGGCGCAAAGGGCGGGTTGTTGCAGAGA
>CAZTJD010000093.1:0-16495 GCA_964613985.1 uncultured Anaerolineales bacterium | reverse complement strand
TTGTGCCCAACTTAACCTCCATCACTACTCATCTTAGCTTCGATCGCAGCTTTGAAGCGTGTTTTGACACCTTCAAAAGGAATCCGCTCCATAATAGGTTCAAAAAATCCTTCTACGACCAATTTCTCTGCCTCTTTATAGGGAATACCGCGAGTGCGGAGATAGAAAACCAAATCAGGATCAATTTTCCCTACAGTGGCGCCATGCGTACAACGCACATCATTTGCTAATATTTCTAACCCGGGAATAGAGTCCGCCCGGGCATTCTTGCTTAAGATCAGGTTCCGATTTGCCTGATACCCATCTGTCTGCTGCGCGCCAGGTGCAACATAAATCATCCCTTGCCAAACAGATCTGCTGCTTCCTTTCAAAGCACCCTTAAACAACAAATCGCTGGTTGTGTGATGGGCAAGGTGGTTTTGTTGGGTATCATGATCTAGGTGTTGGTTGTCATCTGTAAAATAAAATCCAGACATGCGCCCGTTGGCGCCAGGTCCCACCAGATCCAAATCAGAAAAGTTTTTCGTCAACCTGCTCCCGATTGCTCCAAAGATCCAATCCAATTGACCATCTCGAAGGACCCTCGCCCGTTCGTGAGTAAAGTTCCAGACATGATCACCAAAAGATTGCAGTTCAACAAATCGTAAACTTGCCCCTGGCCCAACATAAATTTCAACAATACCGCTGTGGACGGCATTCCCAGATTCATGAGGAGAAGCATTCTCATGAACATAGGTGAGGGATGCAGCTTCTTCCAGCCAGATCAATAGATGAGAGAAATGGGCTAACCCTGAACCAGCTGCCCATAGGATGCTTTGCAAGGGAAACTTAACCTGGATCCCTCGGGGCACGAATACAAATATTCCATTCTCACTAAGAGCCGCCGCTAAGGAAGCGAATTTCCCATCTTCTGGTTTCACAACCTGACCGAGGACTGTTTTAAAAATCTCAGGATGGTGTTCTGCAGCAGTCAGAAAATCAGTGAAAATAACACCTGATTTGGGAACCTCCTCAGAAAGTGTCTTACGAACGCCCCCGGGGAGAAGGACAATCTGGCCACCATGCTTTTCATCGACGAGTGGTTGAAGGATTTTTTTCGAAACTGGCGAAAGATCCAGGTAGTCATCTTTTCCAGGGGGTACAACATTCCCATCAAGACCACGTATGTCTGTTCTACGCCAGGCCTCATCTCTAGTCGTAGGATAGGGAAGGTTCTCAAAAGTCTGCCACGCTTTTTCTCGGAAATCACCTAAAATCCCAGGAGCAGGATGGATCATCTCATGATTAAAATCAAACCCTGCAAAACCTGCTGGTCTTCGGCGTTTTCGACTCACTTTAGTGCTATTTCCTGTCATCATTGAACAAACTCATAATTCTCTAGTTATCTTGATCCGTTATCCCCAGGGAGAATAACGATGCTATTAACCTATCGAGCCTTCCATTTGTAACTGGATTAACCGGTTCATTTCTATTGCATATTCCATGGGTAGTTCTTTGACCAGTGGCTCGATAAAGCCGGAAACTATCATGGTGGTTGCTTCTTCTTCAGACAAGCCTCGACTCATCAAATAAAACAGCTGTTCATCACCAATCTTAGAAACTGTCGCTTCATGACCGATTGTGACATCCTCATTATCAATTTCAATATAGGGATATGTGTCCGATCGAGATTGATCATCAAGCAATAATGCATCACAGACCACATTGGATTTGACATCCCCCGCTTTTGGATATACCTTTAACAAACCGCGGTAAGAGGCACGTCCATTGTCTTTACTGATAGACTTTGAGACAATCTTGCTACTCGTATGGGGTGCGAAATGGATCACCTTCCCCCCTGTATCCTGGTGTTGCCCTCGCCCGGCGAATGACATGGAAAGGATTTCTCCATGTGCTCTAGGTCCCATCAAATAACAGGATGGATATTTCATGGTTTGTTTTGATCCAAGATTCGAATCAACCCATTCCATCGTACCACCTTCCTCCACAATAGCTCGTTGAGTTACAAGGTTATAGACATTATGGGACCAATTCTGGATCGTTGTATAACGGACTCGTGCATTCTTTTTCACCACGATCTCGATTACGCCGGAGTGAAGACTATCTGTAGTGTATTGGGGAGCTGTGCAGCCTTCAACATAATGCACCTGGGAACCTTCATCCGCGATTATAATGGATCGTTCAAACTGGCCTATGTTAGCAACATTCAAACGAAAATACGCTTGAAGAGGCAGGTCCACTTTAATCCCTTTGGGGATATAAACGAAGGAACCACCCGACCAGACTGCACTATTTAAAGCAGCAAACTTATTGTCCTCAATTGGAATTACCTTGCTGAAATATTCTCGGAAAAGATCCGGATGCTGTCGAAGTCCTTCTTCAATACTGAGGAAGATAACACCCTGCTTTTCCAAGTGTTCCTGGATGCTGTGGTAGACCATCTCGGATTCATACTGCGCCCCTACACCAGCAAGAAATTTCTGTTCCGCCTCGGGGATGCCTAACTTATTAAACGTATCTTTTATCGTGTCTGGCACATCATCCCAGGATTTTCCTTCTTCATCCGTAGGTTTAACATAGTAGTAAATCTCATCGAGATTCAATTTTGACAGATCTCCACCCCAGGTTGGCAAAGGGCGTTTTCTAAAATGTTCTAATGCCTTAAGACGAAAATCCATCATCCATTGAGGTTCTTTCTTCATCCACGAGATCTGTTTTACAACTTCAGCATTTAATCCTTTACGAGATTTAAAAACAAATGTCTCAGGGTCTTTGAATCCCCATTTGTATTCTCCAATCCCTTCTATTATGTGGGCGTTTGAGTTCATCAATCTACTCCAAAATTTCCGTAACCTGGAAATATTACCAATAAAATCCTTGTATCAAAATGTTCCTGAGGAAATGAGTCAGGCTACAGCCGCCCCATATTTTTCTCTCAACCAATCATACCCTTGCTCCTCCAAAAGCTGAGCCAATTCAGGGCCACCGGATTCAACAATACGCCCACCAAGCATAACATGCACAAAATCCGGTTGGATATAGTTCAAAATCCGTTGGTAGTGTGTGATCACGACCGCACCAAAATCAGGTCCTCTCATTGCATTTACCCCCTCAGAAACAATCCGTAATGCATCAATATCAAGACCTGAATCAGTTTCATCGAGGATGGCAATTTCAGGTTTCAGAGTCGCCATCTGGAGCACTTCTGCTCGTTTCTTTTCTCCGCCCGAAAACCCTTCATTAAGGTAGCGCCCGGCAAAGCTATGATCCATTTTCAGCAAATCCATCCGCTCTTTAAGTAAAGTGCGGAATTTGGGGATGGGGATCCCCTTATCATCTTGATCAGCTGCTTTGCGATGGGCATTAAGCGCCGTCCGCAGAAAATTTGCTACCGTTACCCCAGGGACAGCAACAGGATATTGAAATGCCAGAAATAAACCAAGATGAGATCGCTCATTAGGTTCCAATTCTAGCAGGTCCTTTCCATGGAAAATAACCTCCCCATCACTGACCTTATAACCAGGATGCCCCATAAGGGCATATGCAAGGGTTGATTTCCCGGTACCATTAGGACCCATAATTGCATGGATTTCTCCCTGACGGATAATTAAATCTACACCTTTAAGAATTTCTTTATCATCCACATAAACATGGAGATTTTTGATTACAAGTTCGGACATTAATTCGCTCCTGATGAGAAAACAATAAACAAGCGAAAGGCATAAATCAACCAAATTCTTTTGCCAGATCAAAGCAAAAAAGATTTTTTAAGAATTCATTTAACCTGATTTCATTGCATCTTCGGGCCTGTTTCGGACAGCGGGATTATAGCAGAACTACCCCATTGTGTCAATATTTTAGATAAAATTCATAATAATTATGAAGATTATTTAATATTGTTCCAACATAGTCTGTAAACCATGCTATACTTTCCAGATCATAAAACCTCAATCACTGTTCGAGGACTGCACAAAAACATCGTCTTGAAGAGAGACGCAGCCAGTTTTGGCTTTTGCAAAGGCCTTTGCTTTGCAAAGGGTGCTGCCTCCGTAATGACCAAAAAGATAAATCAGGCATAGGGTTTCATTTAGACGGATTATTTTATGAACAATAAAACAAGAATTCACTTGAAATTATGTCTTCTGATCATTCTCTTTTTTGCCAACTTTTTTATTTTCCCATCAGCCCGAACCACCGTCGTTGCTAATGACAAGTGGAATGAGGAAACTGATAGTGGCTATCAGCCCAGCTTACCGGATTTAACGCATGAGTTGTTAGCGCTTCACGCTGCTCAATCCCATGGAAACTCCCCAGAACAGATCGAATGGATTGCCCAGGGGGCATATAATGAAGACCACCAACTAATTCCAGCACAAGGATGGCATGGATGGGATCCAGATACTGGCGATTTCTGGTGGTCACCTACAGGATGTGGGCCAGCCCCCAAGAGGGCAAACCTGCTATTTTGGAAAGCCGTTGATCTTTGGGGAAGGAATCCTGAAAGTGCCTGGAAAGAATTTGGGCAATCGCTGCACCTCCTGCAAGATCTTTCTACCCCTGCCCATGCCCATGCTGATCCTCATATCTGCCTTTTAGGGGATTGTGATTCTTATGAAACCTGGCTTGGGGCGGACGATTTAACAAATACGCTGTTCTGGATCAACTTGAATCCGCCTGGTCCATCTTGGGATAAGCGTTTTACGGATATCCCGGCCTGGAACAATCTGACAGAAGACTTAAAAGAACAGCTGGAAATTGCAAATCAGGCTTATGGTGGATACGCTTCAGGCCAAGAATTATGGGAGCTTGGCTTCGATGGCATAGATCCAATTCTTTTCCAACTATCCTATCTCATGGCAGAAACTGCGGATAGTTTTAACAGTGGTGGAAAGCAAGAATATCCAGGTGAGGTCTATAATGGAGACCTGGAAGATCCCACCTATCTAAGCATGATGCGTGACACACTTTTTCCACCAGCAATCGAATACAGCACAATGTGGATTGACTATTTCGAAAGCCAAATAAATATCCGCTATGGCCTGGTATTTCTTCCACTCATCCAGAAATAAAATATCAGAACAAGTAGGTTGTCAACGAATAACCTATTAAGTGAATTTATAAGCGAAGCATAGAATCTTGTCCTTGATGCCAGAGAGGCTTCATTCAACAAAACTTCATCCAAGATTTCATTAACAGGCTCCAGGTCAGTAATCTATACACCTTTCCCTGATTTGTAAATATATAGGATAAATATCATATAAATTATTGACATCTTAATAATTGGATGGTAAAATCCCACCGAATTTTCGATAACCCTAATTTTTCGTTTTGAGAAAGATCCATGGCTACTACAAGAGATTTAGTCTTAAAGACTTTACTCACCCGGCAAAATTGCACCATCAAGGAGTTAGCAGAAGCAGTTGGAATCAACCCTATTTCTGTTCGACACCATGTCACCAAACTGGAAGCGAGCGGATTAGTTGCTTCGGACGAACATCGTCATGGGGTTGGCAGGCCGCGGCGAATCTACTTCCTGACCGAAAACGGCGTAGAGCAGTTCCCCACTCGTTACCTGAACTTAACCAATCGCTTGCTTTCTCAACTGAAGGATACCCTCCCTGATTCATTAGTCGATCGGCTTTTCAAACAGATTGCAGAAGATTTACTAGACGAGTATGCCCCCGACTTAGACCTTGAAACCTTATCCCTAAAAGAACGGTTGGATGCCTTACAAGAATTGCTCAGGAAAGCGGGTTTTTCGATTCATTGGGAACAGAAAGATGGTGAATATCTCATCCAGGGAACCAGTTGCCCATACTACCATGTCGGTCAAATCCATCCGGAAATCTGCACTGTGGATGAGGCTTTGATTTCCAATGTTCTGGCTGTCCCAGTTGAAAAAATAAATTGCATTTTAAATGGTGATCCTTATTGTACTTATATCGTTCATGAAGACAATGGAAGGGAGATACCTTGATGAGTCCAACAGGTCCACAACCGAAATGGCAAATATCTGAACAGAAACCAGACCTGATCCAGGTACTTGATGATGCCTTTCGAGAAATTATGGATCCAGAACTTGGATTAAACATCATGGAATTAGGGCTTGTCCGTGATGTCCAGCTCAAGGATGGGACTGCTCATATTGTCATGATCATGACCACACCATTTTGTCCTTATGCACCTGCCTTACTTGAAAGCAGCCGCGCCAAAGCTGAAGACGTGATCAAAATGCCAACAACCATTGAGATGGGCATGCAGATGTGGGATCCTACCTTTATGGAAGAAGGGGCTGGCGCTGATTGGGGCTTATTTTAGGTTTTCCGGACAACCCTACCCAAATTGAATGCTTTGTGTTATGCTATCGACCGAGTCCCGCTTAAGCGGGACATCTTTCCGCTTCTGGCACTATCGCGGTGTCCGGAGGCAATCCCGAGGAAAGGAGGCAAAACATGCGCGAATATGAACTCGTCTTCATTATTCACCCTGACCTGGATGAGAATGCAACCAACGAAGTTGTAGAACGGGTTAAGGGTTGGATCACTGAAGCTGGGGGCGTCATCGACAAAGTCGATCCCTGGGGTAAAAGAAAACTGGCGTACCCAATTCGGAAACAAACTGATGGCCAGTATTTCCTGTTTATATCCCAAATGTCCCCATCATTCATCGCTGACCTGGAACGAAATTTACGATTCGTTGAACCAGTGATGCGTTTTTTAATAACAGCGATTGATGACAATTAGGAGCTTGAAATGAGCCGAGGTTTGAACAAAGTAATGATCATTGGCAATTTGGGTCAGGATCCTGAAATGCGTTATACACCTTCAGGAAGACCAGTAACTACATTCAATGTTGCCACTAGCCGCACCTGGAACACATCCAATGGCGAACGGAGGAGTGAAACCGAATGGTTCACTGTAGTGGCTTGGAGTTCCCTGGCAGAAGTTTGCAAACAGCACCTTTCGAAAGGGAGACAAGTTTACATCGAGGGACGATTGCAGACCAGGCGTTGGGAAGATAAGGACGGCAATCACCATTCCACCGTCGAAGTAGTTGCCAATGAAATGATCATGCTTGATCAACCCAGGCAAATAGATGAAGCAACCGAAAATACTGGTGAAGGAGAAGATGAATTCCCCTTCTGATAAATAACAGGAGAAATAAATTGTGATTGAAGATTACGACGATCTAGAGTCATCCGACCAAGGATACCGCGGGCGAAGAAGACAACGGTTTTATCGTCCCCGAACCTGCCAGTTTTGCACAGATCCAAGCATTTCCATTGACTATAAAAATACAGATCTGCTTCGACGTTTTGTACATGAGGATGGGAAAATCCGTCCTCGGCGACAGACCGGTACTTGTGCAAAGCATCAGCGTGCTTTAGCGAAAGCAATTAAACGAGCCCGTCATATCGCCTTGCTCCCTTTTACAGGGGATGTCTATCGATAAAACAACCATTGGCTCTTAAGCCAAATTCGGATTCAAGCGGTTTTGGGTATAGTTACTGGCGCTAAGTCCTTTGCTATGCCCAAAATCGATTGTTAAAATCTGTCCTGTGTTGAGAAACCATTATGGCAAATCGTGAAAAGAAAAAAAACCTGACCAGGAAACAACATTCTCGACTCGAAAAGGAGCGAACGCAGAGGAAACTAATCCTGATTGGGACAATCATCGTTATCGCTGTTGTCATCATTACCGTTGTTGTTGGCGTCGTGACAGAGGAGATAATCAAGCCTCGCCAGCCAGTTGCCGAAGTAGGTGACACATCTATAACTACTGGTGAATTCCAAGCCTTTACTCGCTATCAACGCTTCCAACTTGTCAACGAATATCTGGGCACTTACCAATACGTTTCCCAAATGAGTGATCCAAATACAGCCTCTTACTTTGAATCTTATCTTTTACAGATTCAGAGTCAGTTGAATCCGGAAATCCTGGGATTGAATGTCATTAACCAAATGGTAGAAGATGTAATCATCAAGAAGGAAGCAGAACGTCTTGGAATTGAGGTAGCAAAACAAGAAGTTGAACAAAAGATTCAAGAGTCAATCTTTCAATATTATCCTAACGGCACCCCTACTCCCGGTCCAACAAGACCAGTCTATCCGACTCCAACCTTATCCTACCTGCAGTTGACGCTCGTACCCCCCACCCCAACAATTGTTATCAGCGAAACAATGACAGAAACAAGTGGAAGCGATGAGGCAGTGGATAATGGGGAATTAGCAGATAATGAAAGTGATGCAACAACCCCAACACTCATGCCAACTGAGATTCTACCAACATCAACAGCATATACCGAAAAAGCCTACACCCAAAACTATGATCAATACTTCAGCTACCTCCGCAGCTATGCTCGATTAGATGAAAAAGAAATCTATGATTATTTCGAGATGGTGATCCTAAGGGAAAAAGTTGCAGAAGCGGTGATCACTGACCTTCCCAAAGAAGAAGAGAAATTATGGGCTCGTCATATTTTATTCCAGGATACAGACACTGGTAAAGAACAGGCTGAGGAATTTCTTAAGCGCATCAAAGCCGGGGAGGATTTTGTGACAGTTGCTGAAGAACTCAGCGCAAACCCTCCTAAGGATGAAGAGGTCGGTGGTACGATCATTTTCGAAGACCTGGGCTGGTTTGGTGAAGGGTCAATGGTCGAAACTTTTGAGGCAGCCGCAAAGGCATTAGAAGTAGGTGAAATCAGTGACCCTGTCCAGACGTCCTTCGGCTGGCATGTGATCCAACTCTTGGGTAGAGATGTTCAACCCAGAAGCCAGACTAGTCTCGATCAACTTCGAGAGCAAGAATTTCAGATCTGGATCACTAAAAAACGCGCTGAATATGAGATTAATATCTCCCCAGACTGGATCAGCTTGGTTCCCGAAGAACCTGATATCCCTGAACAGGCCAAGATTCCAACTGATCAACAAACCGGGCAATAAATCGGTTCGATTGCTAAATTTTAATAAAGGGAATAAACCAGGTGGGTTTAAAACTCGCCTGGTTTTTTACATAAACATTTGTTGGAGTTTGATCAATTCCCTGATGCCTTTCTTCCCCAACCCCAAGAGAGTATTCATTGTGTCCCCAGAAAAGGGAGGGCCTTCTGCTGTACCCTGAACCTCGATATACTCCTCGCGAGTATTCATAACCAGGTTCATATCCACTTCAGCGACCGAATCTTCCTGGTAATCAAGGTCAAGCAAAGGTTCGCCATCCACAACGCCAACACTTATCGCCGCGACCGGATCGAGGAAAACCGTTGGTGTTATGATTCCTTTGTCAACCATCTTATCCAGGGCAAGCCACAAGGCGAGATATCCACCTGTGATTGCTGCGGTCCGGGTTCCCCCATCCGCTTGCAAGACATCACAATCGACAATACAGGTATGTTCCCCTAGCTGGTCCAGGTTGAAACCTGCCCGTAGAGCGCGACCAATCAATCGACGAATTTCCTGTGTTCGACCACTTAATCCCCGAGTTTCCCGATTCGTACGGGTATGGGTAGACCTGGGCAGCAGGCTGTATTCTGCTGTGATCCATCCACCCGCTTTTCCACTAACCTTCATCCAGGAAGGGATGTTCTGCTCGATTGTCACATTGCAGAGTACTTTCGTATTTCCCATGCTGAACAAGACCGATCCTTCTGGATAAATCACATAACCTGGGGTGATCGTAACTGGACGGATTTCATCGAATTTGCGGTGGTTGGCTCGTATCATCTCTATTTCCTCATCGGAGTAGATTATACACCCCTTGTAACCAACATTAGGGACCAGTCGTTTTGTAAGAACCCTCGCAATCTAAAATCAAACACTTATGTTTATTATCTTCGGTTTGTAAATATTTGGTAAAATTATGTAACCTTTTTACGCAGAGTGCATCGAAAGAGTAGTAATTATTAAATTTTAGGAGCAGACCACATGCCAATCTATGAATTTGAATGCCAAAATTGTGGAAAACCCTTCGAAACCCTGGTAATGGGATTTTCGATAGATAATATAAAATGTCCAGAATGCAACAGTGAGGATGTTAAGAAGAAGATCTCATCATTCGCTGTTAAAGGGAATTCAATCACTTCCTCATCCTTCAACGCAGCATCATGTTCTACCGGAAGCACCTGAGGAATTTAATACACCCGACCGTGAGTCGGTTACCAAATAAACCAAGAACCTCGGATCTGAACCAGACCCCGAGGTTTTTCCTTTAAGAAATTCATCAAAAATATTTTTATCGTTGTCAGGATGGTCTTTCTGAATATTTCCGCATTCTTTAATGAGTCTATTTAAAAAGGTAGTGAATGATTTCTAGATGGAAAAAGAAACCCAAAAAACCGAGTTTTTCGAGGGCGATATCCCTCAAATTGTCGATTTTCGAGCTAAAAGTGGAAAACTTTCACCATCAAATCCTAAAAAACTCGGTTTTTACAGCAAAGGTTTTAAATAAACTGCTCAAAATGAAAGGAACTTCATGAGTCATCGCGAGGTTAACAACCTGGAGCGAAGCAATCCCCTATCCCGCTTCGTTAAACCACTTCTGCAACTTCATCCAGCTTCAGGCTGATGCTCTGGCTCACAGAATCGCGACCCATTGTTACTCCATAAATCACATCAGCGACCTGAACCGTATTTCGATTGTGGGTGATCACAATGAACTGGGTTTCTTCAGCTAACTCTTTCAATAATTCCCTGAACCGTCCTACATTAGCCTCATCCAGCATTGCGTCTACCTCATCGAGGACACAGAACGGGGTGGGAGACACTTTCAATAGGGCGAAAACCAATGCTGTAGCGGTCAGGCTTCGTTCACCCCCAGACAATAAGGACAGTCCCTGGTTTCGTCGACCTGGCAGCCGCGCCTCAATGTCAATTCCAGTTTCGGTTAAATCATCTGGATCTGTTAATACCAAACGGGCATTGCCACCGCCAAATAATCGCGTAAATATCTCTTTAAATTCCGTTGCGACTAGTTCAAAAGTTTCCTGGAACTCATTCTGCATGATCTCTTCTAATTCTGCGATAACCTGTCTGACATCTCTTTCTGCTTTTTGAAGATCCTCAATCTGGTCGTTGAGAAAAGCATATCGTTCCTTAACTTCAATATATTCTAACTGGGCGTCAGGATTAATCGCTCCCATACGCTTGACCTGGGCGCGCTGGCGCCGTATGGTTCTCTCCATGTCTTCTGGTAGCATCCGCATCTTCGGCAAAGACTCGACCAATCCTTCCAGCGGAAGTGGGGTTGGACCAGAAATATCTTCATCGTATTCTAGTGAAACCAAACCCAAGTCATCTTCAATACGGTCTCTTAATCGAACGAGGTGCTCCTGTGTGCGGGTGAGGTTCAACTGTGCTTGCGAATATCCCCGGTATCCCGCACTCATTCCCTGGTGTGCTTTTGCTTCTTTTTTTTCCAGATCGTTTTGGGCTTCTTCGGTTTGGCTGAGTTTAACTTCTGTGGGTTCGATTAAGTTGGTCAATGCCGCCATTTTCTTTGTCACTTCCCCTTCACGTACCCTCCACTCCACCCTTTCCGCTTCCAACTCTTCCATCTCCTTAATCAAGCCAATGATTCTCGTTTCCAGTTCTTTCCTGGTCTTATCTGCCTGTGTTTCCGCAGACTTGCGCTCTGTCAATTTCCCCCTGGCATTCACTAGCGATGCCTGGATCAATGCTACCTGGGTATTCCAATAATTTACCTGAGTCCTCTGCTCGTCGGTTGAGATCGATTTGCTTTCCGCCAATACCGCTTGCAATGTTGCCTGCGCCTGGGACAATTCGGTCTGCAGGTCATCCAAGACCTGAATCAGCTTCCGATCTTCCGCTTCAACTGCTTTGATCTCAGTCGCCAGTTTTTCTTTTTGTTCCTGCTGCCATTTCACCTCTCTCCGAATCTGATTGAATTCAGTTTCGGTCTGCCGCACGGTATTGTTCGCCTCAGCTTCTTGTTGGGTCAAGTCGTCAAGTTTTTGCTCAAATTCCAGCTCTTGAGTTTGTATGGTCTCTAGCGCTGCTCCCATAGAATCTAGTCGTTGCTCAATCGATTTCATCAATTTCTCTTGGGTTGAGATTTTCATTTCCAACTCTCGCCGTTGACGTGGTCTGGAGAGTGTACTTGAGCCACTTTTCTTCCCGACCGAAACAATTCCTGCGGTGTGGAAAACCTCGCCTGATCGGGTAACAGCACGGTCTACCGCAGAAGATGATAACAATACCTTTCGGGCAACCTCTCGGTCTTCAACAATAACGGTCCTTCCAAGGAGTACATCCACTGCTGGACGATGCTCAGGTGCTACCTTGACAAGGTTCGAAGCAAGGTCGATAACACCTTTTATTTCAGGCATTTTCCCAGCAGGGATTGGTTTCAAATCAGCCAGGGGTATCAATACACCTCTGGTATCCAAACCCAGCAATCGCTCAAGCGCCATGACCAGGGACTTATCTTTAACCCGATCGACTTCTCTATTATCGATCAAGACTGAATCCAGGTATTCCCCTAATGCGGCGGAGATTGCTGGTTCAAGCTCTTTTTCCACTTCAAGTTGGCTGCTTAAGGCACCAAGAATCCCAGGAATTTTCCCCTCCCTACCATCGTTTAACAATGCTTGTGTCCCTTCTCCAAAACCAGCAAGGTCCTTCTCTGCATTCTCAAGGACGTTTAATTCAGCTATAAAACTCGCCATCTTCGAGTGATTTTCTAGGCGTGTTTCCTGAGCCTCCTTGAATCGTTTTACGTGGTCTATGCGCAACAATATATGACTTTCTAGTACTTCTCGAGCTCGTGATCGCAGTGAACTTATTTTTTTTATTTCCTCAATAGCGTTTTTTAGGTCTTTTTCTATCTGGCTCTTTTCTTCATTTACCTCTGTTATCTTTACTTCAGCTTCCTGCCGAGCAGCTTCGCGGCGTTCTCTCTCCTGCAGCAGTTCAGATTGCCTGTCTTTAAGCAAACGTTCACGCTCCACTAATTTTGTAATGGATTCCTGGATTTTCCTGATCCTCTCCTCTACTGCGGATCTTTCTATCTGGCGTGCCTGCAGTTCCTGTTTTGCTATCTCTCGCTGATCCAAGGCATCTACAAGTTCTCGCTCCCCCTGTTCAACAGCTTTTTCGGTCTCCTGTCGTTGTTGTTGAGTGTATGCAGCCTGCCCTTCAAAGCGGGTGATTTCATCCTCGGTTTGCTGCAGTTGAGCTGTCAACGAGCGCACTCGTTCTTCGGACACAGCAAGATGCCGGGTGATCTCCTCCCATTGCAGGTGGAGTTGTGCAGATTCCCGGTGCCACGACCCAAGCTGGGACCTCAAGGTGTGGATCTTATCCCTCGACTCATCCAGCTGACCTTCCCTTTCTGCCTGTTCCTGTTGCATAGTTTCATACTTTTTTTCTTCAATGCTGGCAGTCTCCCGGGCTTTCCGTAAATCAGCCTGGACCTGGTACCAGTGATAGCCGTAATACTCCCGTAGTAGCGTCTTAAGATCAGAGGAAACCTGCTCATATTGGGTAACACGGTCTGCCTGATGTTTGAGGCTGCGAAGGCGAGGACGGAGCTCAGTCAGGATATCCTCGACCCGTTCGATATTATGATGGGTCGTCTCTAAACGGCGTTGGGCTTCTTCGCGCCGTGATCGGTAAAGCCCGATCCCAGCGGCCTCTTCAAAAAGGCTGCGCCGGTCCTCTGCCCGAAGCGCAAGCGCAGCATCCACCAATCCCTGACCAATGATCGTATAGGTCCTTTCAGATAAGCCAGAACTGGACAGCAGTTCACTGATATCCCGCAAACGCACTCTTTGCCCGTTTAACAGATATTCGTTGGTGCCATCCCGGTACGCTCGCCTGGCGATTGATACTTCGCTGTAATCGATCGGCAGCCAACCACTTGAATTGTCGAAGGTGATATTTGCAGAAGCCATTCCGGACCGCGAGCGGATTTCGGACCCGGAAAAGATCATGTCCTCCGTCTTTTTGCCCCGTAACAGATGGTAGGATTGCTCTCCTAACACCCAGCGAATGGCGTCGGCGATATTTGATTTCCCAGACCCGTTGGGACCAACAATACAGGTAATGGAGCCGGCAAACTCAAACCGGGTGCGTCCAGCAAAAGTTTTATACCCTTGAAGTTCGATCGATTCTAGTAGCATTATTCGAAGTCTCGCGAGACCTGAAAGGTTCCTAAATACGCCTTAACTAGTCAAGAAGATGATGAAATAAAAAAAATCAGATAGCAATTAAAGAAAACCTTACAGGTCTTCTTCTCAATCAATCCCAAGCTGTGTGATTGCTTCCATCGCTGCTGCTTTCGCTGCTGACTGCTTGCTCTTCCCAACGCCATGACCATATTTACGACCGTTGATCAAGACCTCCACCTCAAAAACCTTAGCATGGTCAGGTCCAGTCGCTGAAACGGTGCGGTACTTTGGGGCTCCGTTACCTTTCGCCTGGACATACTCCTGTAGCATACTCTTCGGGTCGCGGGTCTTACCGGTAGCCAGGATTTGTGTGGCAACTTCTTCCAGCATCGGTTCCAGAAATTCACTAACCGACTCAATCCCAGCATCCAGATAGTAAGCGCCAATGAAGGCTTCAAACGTGGCACACAACAAGGCCATCCGCTGCCTGCCACCGGACACGGCTTCACCACGACCCAGTCTCATAGCTCTCCCTATCCCCAATTTGAGGCTGAATTCAGCCAGCTGTTCTGTCCTAACCAAAGCAGACCGCAGACGGGTTAATTCACCCTCCGCCATTTCAGGAAAGCGGTTGTAAAGCCAGGCGCCAACCAGGAAATCGAGCACGGCATCCCCCAGGAATTCCAGCCGTTCGTTGTCCTCGATCGCTTCTGGATGTTCATTGAGATAAGAACGGTGAGTCAGCGACCGGGTCAGCAGGAAAATGTCGGAAAATTCTATACCCAGGCGCTTTATTAAGGATTGTGGTGTGTCAGGTTCCTTGGTTCCCTGAACTATCATAATCGTCCTCCTGAGAACTCAGGGATCGTCAAACACCCCACAGAGGTCGGGTATTTCGCGGCCCATTAGTTCCGGAATATTTGGATTTTACGAGGGTATTATACCGTCAAATGATGAATTTTAGGGTTAGGTTATTTAATACCGGTGCCCTTCTTCTCAAAGGCTTTCCTATTTATCAAAGATAAAATAATCGGGGGAAAATTTTGATAACTGAACATCAGAGATATTTTCCATTCATCTACAAACTCATACCACGAGCAAACCTTGTGTGCCTCTTCTAGCAAACTATCAAGGAGCGTTGAATTATAATTGATCCCCCATTCCTCTCTATCGGTGAAAACACACCAAGAAAAATATTCCCGGAATAACAACTACAATGGACAAGAGATATGGGACCAATGAACGAGAAAAATCCTCAGTGATTGGTCTCTGGATCATGAGGACAATAACCGTTGCGAGCTGGAAAATTATTGAAATCGCTCCACCTGGTCTCTCCCATCGCCATGCGATTCCCAATCCCATGATGCTTAAAAACATCAAGATGACTGGAAGTACTTCTAAAAAAGGTACATCCTCAATAACATTTGGATCGGCTACACCGGTTGTCACCCATGACCATCCAGAACCTATTAGAATCAGTACTGTGTAAAAAAGAATTGGTAAGCTCCAGATTCGAGCAATCCATCGGATCCAGTTTGTGGTCTGGGTATATTCTTTATTTTTCTTAATCATCACTCAAACTCCTGTTTTCCAATACGGTTCCAGACCAGTCTACCAGCCACTTATCTATTTGGTACTTCAACCCGTTACAGATCATCTCTTAATCTTCGAATATCAACCCGAGTCTTTTTCAGAACGCTGTTGAACACCATTAGCAGCGATCAGAATCTCAGAACACGACCTATTTGTAAAAGGGTGATCTAACGATATCCCTTTGCTTTATTAAACTGGCGTGTTACCAAAAGATGATGTGCAATAGCGTGTAAAAGGCATCAGGTATTATCAAAGGCTATTGATTTCTCACTCTTCCAAGATATCCTGGATTTCGTTCACCTCCTGTGCAGGGTATGGTCAAGATTTTCCCGATTTTGGAAATCCAATCCATCTTGGTGTTATATTCATATATCAATGTAGGAATTCTCAAATTTCTTTATGGTCGCCCGTTCCTCGGAAATTACTGAGAAATAGCTAACAACCATCAATAACAATGAAAGGATAAGGAAAAGCCATGATGCGGAAGCGATACCAATACCAATCATCGGCAATAAGGTTAAAAAGGACGCCAATCAAACTAAGGGGAAGATCAACATATAACCAAATGGTCCTTAATCTTAAAGGTAGAAAAACGGAATAGATAACGATAAGTGGAAGAATTATCGAATGAGTAGCTTTGGCAAGGAGTCTATCCCTCTTTGACCACTGTTCAGAAGCCCATCCTTCTATGTCATTGATGTCATTCAGATTTTCCTTATGTAGGTGTATCATTCTTTCTGTAAATTCATAATTGCCTAAATAAGGTAGGTCAAG
>CAZTJD010000092.1:0-16546 GCA_964613985.1 uncultured Anaerolineales bacterium | reverse complement strand
ACTAGTAATTAGAGTTGTGGGAGTACTTGTTTTGCAAGACCTTCTAACCCTTGCAGGTCGTCTACATCTAACCACTGTAATATAATCCGGTATATGCCTTCATCTGCCCAACAGCCAAGTTTGTGGATAATTTGGTTCGCAGTGCCAACAATTAAATCTTTATCAAATAATTGTTTTGGTGTTTTCTTCCCACCCGTCCTGGAATTTACTTTGTTTTTTAAGTCCTTTTGATTAAATCCAAAAACACATCCTGTCATTAACGATCGACGCACTTGATTGGATAATCTGTTTTCATCAAGGAGTAGATTATCCAGTAAATCGGATTTCTTCCTGTATTCGGGAATTGATAAATAAACGGCATTCCATTCGTCTGCATAATGGGCAACCAGTGGTAAGGTGCGTTTGGGTCCGTTCCCACCAATTAGTATCGGTGGACCCCCTAGTCTTTGAGGTCTTGGGAGTAATACTGCATCCTGTAAAGAATAATACTCACCATTGAAGTATTGTGGTTCATCATTCTTTAAGAGCTTTGAAATTACTTGAATTCCTTCTTCGAATCGATTAAACCTTTCCGGAATCGGAAGCAAATCCCATCCAAAATTATTGTGTTCCCTTTCCTGCCAACCTGCGCCAAGACCTAAAATTAGTCTACCATTGGAAAGATCATCGACAGCAGCAGCCATTCTAGCCGTTATCGTTGGATGGCGAAAAGAAATTGGTGAAACTAAAGGTCCAAATTCTATTCTTGATGTATGACTGGCTAACCAAGTCAACGATGTCCAAAGCTCCAATGAATCCATATCGGGTGGTTTTGAATTGGTGTAATGATCAGAACGGAACAATCCAACGAATCCTAATTCATCGATAGTTTGCGCCAGTTGTTGCCAGGATTCCCAATTTAATCCATTTTGTCCTTCAATCATGATTCCTACTTCAATCATAGTTCCTTCCTTAATATCAACATTGTGAGCTAGTTTTTATGGACATGATTAGTCATTACAAAACATCTTCTATTGCAAGCCATTCTCCGGAAAGTGTTGGGCTTTCTAAATCCCTATAGATCTTACCTTCAGAGGATAGGTCCTCAATTGCTGTTTGAGTTTCCTTTTTCCCCCAACGAAATAAACTAACTACGTGCTGAAATTGTGCAGCACCAACGGACTCGAAATAATATTCAAGTAATTTTCTTCGAGATTCTGGTTTTGATATTTGCTTCGCGATGATCGGTAATTCTGAATAATGCCGATGCACAAGATCATAAATAAATGCATAATGCCATCCACCAGAATCACTAATGCCCACTGGCAGTATTTTAAAATCCGACTGAAGATAGGTTATTGCACGGTCAAAAGGATAGCTAGATTCTTTGCTAGTCATGTGGGTTGCACGCCGAAGAGCTATTGTATCTATTGGTCCATTGTGTAGTATAACATCGAAGATCATCTTTGCTTCTTTTGATAGAATCCCATCGTAAAAATCAATCAGAATATCATCCTCCGGATTACCAAAGTTCCTTGATAATGCATAAAAAAATGGTGCAACATCCAGGGAGATCATGGTCGCCTTTTTACGCAAGATCTTGCCATAATACCAAGTTTTTTTGCCTAAACTTTCATCTTTCCATGACCAAGTAACATGTCCAGGGTCGTCATGTGCATCAGCAACTGGTCGGTTTCCTGCTACAGCAGTCCAAAGGGAAGGTAGTTCTACTCCCTTGATTGGCCAGAAGTAGACGAACCCTCTTTCATCGACAAAATTTTCTGCTTGTTGGATGCTTTTTAATTGTTGACCTGGGTTTAAATTGTATTTGTCTGCTCTATAAGAAAGGAGTTTTTCGGTTGAAATTTTCATAGGAGAAAAAATAATGCATGAACTCTTAAAATTGTGGGAATTATGCCATTAATTCATCTACTTAAGAATAATTCTTCATTATCAATCGTGAATCACCTGGACATAATTCGAAAAAACGAATGCCATGTATGGAGCAAGAACGGTGTTTCCAAATTCAATGAGGATTGACCTTTGGATTTTCAAAGTTGTTTGTAACTGAAGAATTTAAAAAATTTGAGCAATTTCTTTCATTTGGATTAGAAGACAGCAATCGTAATGGTATTTGGTAGACCACATCCGTTAAGGATGCATAACGACTCAGGAGTATTGAAAAATGGAAGAATGGCTGTTGTTTACTCATCCTTTCAAGATTTTACGGTAAAATAAAATTATGAAATTCAAAACACTTATTTCTGTAGAAGGATTATCTAAATTTATCGATGAGCCGAATTGGGTTGTTGTTGATTGCAGGTTTTCATTAGATGATCCGGGAAGAGGATATCAAGATTATCTCACATCTCATGTCCCTGGTGCATTATACGCCTACCTGGAAGATCATCTGTCAGGGGAAATTATTCCCGGAAAAACTGGCAGGCATCCCCTTCCGGAAATCAAAGAAATCGCTGCAACATTCAGTTCGTGGGGGATTGGGGAGGAGACTCAGGTCATTGCATATGATGATAAAGGAGGAATGATTGCTGCAAGGTTATGGTGGCTTTTACAATGGCTGGGTCATGAGTATGTTGCAGTTCTAGATGGTGGATTTCAAGCCTGGATTGATGATAAACAAAAAGTATCAGACATCATTCCAAAGCCGAATCCTAAATCTTTCAAGCTCCATACTAGACAAGATATGGTGACAACAGCAGCCGAAATCTTAAAACGATTTGGTGATCCCAACTATATCCTTGTTGATTCTCGCGCCCCAGAACGATATCAAGGTGTACTGGAGCCAATCGATCCAGTTGCAGGTAGGATTCCGGGATCTGTTAATTATTTCTGGTCGAATAATCTGGATTCTCGTGGATTTTTTGTCGAAAAGGATGTCCTTCGAGGTAGATTTGAGGCCATGTTAGCGGGAATCCCTGTCCAACGGATTACCTTTTATTGTGGATCAGGAGTGACTGGAGCACATAATGTTCTCGCTGTGGCGCATTCTGGTTTAGGCATGGCAAAACTTTATCCAGGTTCATGGTCCCATTGGATTGTAGATCCTGAAAGACCTGTCGCAAGGGGATGATAATTAATCATCGAATCTCGATATTCGGATAATATGCTTGGACTCGAATACCTATGACAATAAAGATTTCTTTAGCTCAATTTACTTTCAAGCTTGGAGAGGTTGATAAAAATTTATCTATTGCAATAGAAGCGATTAAAAAAGCTGCTGCTATTGGCAGTGATCTAATTCTACTACCTGAATTATGGGCAAGTGGTTATGATTTGAAAAATTGGCGGAAGTATGCCTCACCAATTGACCAAGGCATCTTCTCCTCAATGAAAAGCCTGGCTCAAAAGAATAAAATAGCTATTGGTGGTTCTCTACTAGAATTAGGGCAAGACAAAGCTTTTAATACATTTTTGCTTACTGGCAAGAATGGGGATACTCTGGGAATTTACAGAAAGATTCACAGATTTCGATTACTTGAAGAGGAAAAGTGGCTGAATGCAGGAGATAGACTTGTATTGGCAGCTACCCCTTGGGGTGATATCGGATTAGCAATATGTTACGACCTGCGATTCCCAGAAATGTTTCGGCCATACGCGGTTGCAGGATCTCGATTGGTATTAATCGTTGCAGAATGGCCTGAAAGACGGATCAGTCATTGGTCAAAACTCCTCCAAGCTCGTGCAATTGAAAATCAAATCTTTATTGCTGGGGTGAATAAAGTTGGGGAAAGTCTGGGAGTTCAACTTGGTGGCAGGAGCGCAATCATTGATCCTTGGGGGGTTCCTATCATTGAGGGGGATAAGCAGGAAGGTCTTCTTACTGCAGAAATTAATTTACTAGAAACTGAAAAAGCAAGGAGAACCATACCCGTATTTATAGACCGTAGACCGGAAGCGTATCGTTTTGAGGGGGATGAACCAAATCGGAACAAATCATACTGACATGATCGAAATCGATGGTTCTATTGGGGAAGGAGGTGGACAAGTATTAAGAACATCACTGTCATTATCCTTGATAACTTCACAAGCTATCAAGATATGGAAAATACGAGCAGGTCGGAAACCAGCGGGACTTAGGCCACAACATCTAAAATCTGTTCAAGCGGTAAAAGAAATAAGCGGTGGTACTGTTTCTGGTGCAGAGATTGGTTCAACATTGGTTGAATTTACGCCAGGTTCGGTAAAACCTGGGAAATATACATTTGATATTAGTACGGCAGGCTCAACATCACTACTCCTTCAAGCCATATTCCTTCCTCTTTCTCTAGTTGACGGGCATTCGAAGATAACAATATACGGTGGAACACATGTACCATGGAGTCCATGTTTTCATTATCTTGCCTGGCATTGGCTTCCTTACTTGTCACAGATGGGATTCAATCATGAAATTTCACTAGATCTTGCTGGTTATTACCCAAAAGGTGGGGGAAAAATCAGCGTTGATATTTTTCCACACGAGAAACTCATTCCGATAAATCTTGTTCATCGAGGAAAAGTAAAGGAGATTAGGGGTGTTTCTGCGGTATCCAATTTACCCAGAAAAATAGCTGAACGTCAACGTAACCAGGTATTGAAGCGTCTTGGAAGCAGGTACCCGCTAAATGATATTCGGATTAAAGATCTACCCTCAAACTATAAGGGGACCTTACTTTTATTGTTAGTATCGTGTGAATATTCTCGGGCATGTTTTTTTGGTTTGGGTGAACTCGGAAAACCAGCTGAGCAGGTTGCCGACGAGGCGGTTGATTCGATGTTAGCATATTTGGATACGGATGGTGCCATCGATCCTTATCTCGCTGATCAATTATTACTTCCTTTGGCAGTTATAAAGGAGCCATCAAAGCTAAGTACATCAAAAGTAACAAGTCATTTATTTACAAATGCGAGAATTATTCAACGATTTTTACCTGTTGACATAAGGATAGACGGTGAGATTGGTTTTCCAGGATTGATATTGATCGAACCAAGACATTTCCTAAATCATGGTGTCAATTATGTGTAAACCTATAAACAGAGACGTTTTCTTTTTTTAGTTAAATTCTTAGATTGTTATTGATGGCTTCTATAATAATTTGTTTTCATGGTGATTTGAAAATATTCTTAACCGAAGATTCGGAAAATCGGTGTATTTCAGTGGATATTAAAGGCCACGAGACTATCAAACATCTTATAGAGTCTTTAGGAGTACCCCATACCGAAGTTGATGTGATATTGACAAATGGTGCTTCCGTAAATTTTGAGTGGAGACCGATTTATGGAGATACAATTGATGTTTTCCCTAAGATGGATAATTGGACGAATCAGATAATTCAACGACTTCAACCAGAGTTTAAAGAAAAACCTAAATTTGTGTTAGATGGTCACTTAGGGAAACTTGCAGATTATCTGCGATTGTTAGGTTTTGATACGAATTATCACAATGATATAACAGATGATAAGTTAGCGGAAATATCAAGTACGGAGAACCGTATTCTATTGACGCGCGATCGCGGTTTATTGAAGCGTTCGGTCGTGAAGTATGGCTATTTCGTTAGATCGACTGAACCGAAGAACCAGGTCGTTGAATTATTTAGGAAATTTTCATTAAGCAAGTTTGCAGACCCATTCACACGGTGTGTAAAATGTAATGGTTTGCTAAGACCAATATCAAAAGAAAAAGTCTATGACCGTTTAGAACCAAGAACAAAACGATATTATAACGATTTTCAAATATGTTCTGAATGTGATCAAATATATTGGAAAGGATCCCATTTCAATAAAATGGAGAAATTTGTTTATAATTTATTGGCTAAATATTAATATATTTGGGAACATTGTGTAAATGGAATGTGTCTACTGTCCATATTGAATGCTCTTGATGAAAAAAAGAAAGCGGTGTAGATATCACTGATATATCTGAAAACGAGGCATAAAAAATATCTACATTGATAAGGAAGTTGATTGAAGAATATTGCATAAGTGAAAAATTTCACTTATAATTATGTTATATAATGATTTTGGAGGTTATTTATGTTGAATGCATTCTTTGAACCAGCCTCTGTGGCTGTGGTCGGTGCTTCAACTGATCCAACCAAACTTGGCTATTCTGTTTTGGAGAATCTTGTTGAAGGTGGGTTCATTTCTGTGGGAAAAGTATTCCCGATTAATCCAAAAGCTGACACTATATTAGGATTGAAAGCTTATTCATCTGTTTTAGCTGTACCTGGAGCGATTGATTTAGCAGTTATTGTAATTCCCTATAATTATGTTGCTAACGTTCTGGAAGAATGTGGGGAAAAAGAAATTCCCTCCGTGATTGTGATCACAGCAGGTTTTCGCGAAGCTGGTGTAGAAGGCTTAAAGCGTGAACAAGAATTAATTGAGATTGCTAAGAAGAATAATATCAGGCTTATTGGTCCCAATTGTTTAGGAGTTATTGATACATTTACTCCGATGAACGCCTCATTTGCAGCTGGTACACCCCCACAGGGTCCTATGGCTTTTATGTCTCAATCAGGAGCTCTAGGAACTGCGATTTTAGATTGGGCTAAAGCGGGGCGTCTGGGTTTGTCTAAATTTGTAAGTTTAGGCAATAAGGCGGATGTGAGTGAAATTGATTTAATGCAAGCCTGGGTTGATGATCAACGATCTAAGGTGATCTTGATGTATTCAGAAGGTCTCCCTAGAGGTGAAGAGTTCATCAAAACAGCCCGCGAAGTAACCCGGAAGAAACCAGTTGTAGCGATTAAATCTGGGGTCACACAATCTGGTTCTCGAGCAGTATCGTCACACACTGGCTCCTTGGCAGGATCCGAGCAAGCATATCAAGCAGCGTTCAGACAGGCAGGGGTATTACGTGCAAACTCGATGGAAGAGATGTTTGATATGGCTTTGGCTTTGGGTTACCAACCTTTGATGAAAGGAGATCGAATCGGGATTATCACGAATGCGGGAGGTCCAGGCATTTTGGCAACCGATGCAATAGAACGATTTGAGATGTCTCTAGCCCCTTTAGCGCCGAGTACTATAAATGAGCTGGTTGAATTCCTCCCGAGTGCAGCGAGTTCAGTAAATCCCGTTGATGTCCTTGGGGATGCCCGTGCAGATCGATATGAATTTGCGATACAAAAGGTAGCGAATGATCCTAATGTGGATGGTATCTTGGTGATATTAACGCCCCAGGCTATGACAGAGGTAGAAAAGACTGCAGAGTCCATTTGCCAAGTAGCAAATAAATTCGATAAACCGATATTAACTTGTTTTATGGGTGAAGCCACAGTTGGAAGAGGAATTGATATTCTGACAAAGCATGGAATACCGAATTATTCATTCCCAGAACGTGCTGCTCAAGCATTCAAATCAATGTCCGATTATCGACATATCCAAACCAGGCCATTATCGGAATATCGTCATTATGATGTTGATAATGGTGCTGTTCAAGCTGTGCTAGACAAAGCACGATCGGAAGGACGATATTCAATTGGAGATGCTGAAGCAAGGGCGATCTTACAAGCATATGGTCTTAGAACACCAAAATCAAAGATCGCGGCAAATCCTAATGCAGCAGTAGAAATTGCAGGAGAAATCGGGTATCCTCTGGTATTGAAAATTGCATCTCCAGATATCTTGCATAAAACAGATGTTGGCGGTGTGAAGGTTGGTCTACGGAATTCAGAAGAGCTGCTGGATGCTTTTGAATTAATGATCTATCGAGCTGAGCGTTATGTCCCCGAGGCTACGATTTGGGGTTGTCAGGTTCAAGAAATGGCACCTCCTGGAGGTCTTGAAATACTGGTTGGCATGAATTATGATCCACAGTTTGGTCCACTGGTGACTTTTGGTTTGGGTGGAATATACGTAGAAGTTCTCAAGGATGTAACCTTCCGGGTGGCTCCGTTTACTGTTCGAGATGCAGAGATGATGCTAAAAGAGATTCGAACAAAAGCCCTCCTGGATGGCGTCCGTGGGCAACCAGCATTTGATAAGCAATCTATTGTAGATACACTTTTACGAATTGGACAGCTGGTTGTAGAATTTAAAGAAATTGTAGAATTGGATATAAATCCCCTGACTGTATATCCTGAAGGTCAGGGTGCGATGGCAATTGATATGCGTTTAGTTTTATCTAAATAATGAAGGAGATAAAAATGAAATCTCTGTATGTAACTTCTGTTGAAAGATATTCTGGGAAGACTGCTGTCTGCCTGGTTCTAGGAAAGCGTTTCCAAGCAGATGGGTATAATGTTGGATACCTAAAACCCTTGAGTCTACAACCATGGCGATCGGAAGGAAGGGTTGGCGATGAAGATGCAGCATTTGTTAAAGATGCTTTAGCTCTGGATGTAGATCCTGTCGACTTATCCCCTGTGGTTGTTACTCATGAACTGCTGTGTGTGCACTTGTCAGGGCAAGAGAGCAACGATTTTATGTCAAAGGTTAAGGAGGCGTGTGAGAAAACCGGAAAAGGCAGGGACATCCTCTTACTGGAAGGTGGGGGGAGTTTAAGAGAAGGCTACATAATGGGGTTACCGACACCACAGGTAGCAGCTGAATTGGGAAGCCAGGTCCTGACTGTGGTAAAGTTCCGCGATGAAATTCGAGTGATGGATGATGGTTTGGCAGCTAAATACAGGCTCGGTGAAGCGATGATGGGTATAATAATAAATCGGGTACCTGCTGATTGTAGGGATTATGTGGAAAATCATGCTAAACCATATTTTGAGTCTAAAGGAATACCTATTTATGGAATTCTTGAAGAAGAACACGCTCTTGCTTCACTAACTGTTGACGAATTAAATGGTGTATTGGAAGCCCAGGTGTTGACTCCTGGAATTCCTATGGACAAAGTTGTGGAAAATCTGACAATAGGTGCTATGACAGCAGAAGCAGCGCTTAGGCGAATGCAAAAACTTAGAAATAAGGCCGTCATTACAGGAGGGGATCGCACGGACATCCAACTTGCGGCATTGGAAACTTCCACATCCTGCCTAGTTTTGACTGGAAATCTTGAACCTCGTCCATTGATCATAAAGCAAGCTACTGAAATGGGTGTTCCGGTTCTTCTCGTTCGAGAAAATACCATGGAGACAGTAGAGGCCATTGATAAAATATTTGGTAAAACTCGTTTAGGTCAAGCAGCTAAACTAAGTATGTTTCAGAACTTGATGGAGAGGAATGTTGATTGGAAGCGCTTATATGCTGACCTAAACTTATGATGTTTGGAGAAAGAGCTGCCACAATTTGTCAGTAAGCCTATGTATAGCGTTGACAGGTTCTTCTAGATTTCGAAAATCATCATAAATAATGAATTAACAGATAGAGACGGCAATATCATGCCGTCTCTATTTGTTATACGGATGTCCTTATTTTATTCAAATATTACATCTGTCGGCATACCTGGTTTCAGTTTTCCTGAAGTTGTATCAACAGAAAGCTCAATGGCATAAACTGTTGTTACACGATCCTCTTTTGTCTGGACATTACGTGGCGTGTATTCTGCTTGATCGGCAATACGGATCACTTTAGCAGTGAAATATTCACCAGGAAACGAATCTGTTGTAAGCTTGGCAGTGTCGCCAATACTCATTTGGCCGTATTTATCTTCTGGAATATAGACTGTTATCGTTAACTGGTCTAGTTGACCTAAAGCCATTGCTGCAAGGCCGGGTTGGATCACTTCACCCACTTCAATACTTTTGATTAAAACCACACCATCAATTGGCGATTTGACTTTGAGAAGATTTATTTGAACAAGAATAGCGTCTAGATTCGCTTTAGCGGAGTCGATTCGTGCTTCTGCAACCGCCAATTCCTCAAGAGTAGGGAAATCAGCAAGGGCAAGATTAAGCTGGGCTTCTCCATTGTTTACTTCTGCCTGAGCCAGGGCGAGATCATCTGGATCTGGACCATTTATGTAGGTTTCATAATCCACATGTGCTTTAGCAATTTTCGCTTCAAGAAGTGCGATATCCGATTCTTTGGGACCATCCTTGATTCTCTCCCATTCTCGTTCGGCTTCCGTTCTTGCTGCAATCGCTGTGGCTAGTTCTGCTTCAGCAACTGCAATATCTGCCTTGCTTCCGGTACTTTTCAAGGCGTTCAAATTTCGAACTGCTGCGTCATATGCTTGTTGTGCAGCCGCAAGTTTAGATTGGTATTGCGCCTTTTGCAGGTTGTCTTCTGGCTTATTTTCGTAGGGTTTAAAATCCTTTTTTGCTTTTTCAAGTGCATCTTTTGCTAAAACCACCTGTGCTTCAGCAGCAGCGATATCTGCTTCATCTGCTACAGAACTGACAGTTCTAAGTCGTCGCTCAGCGCTTTCAAGCACCTTTTCTGCATCAGCGATTGCTTTCAAAGTTAATGCTTGTTGAAGTTCAGGATTCAACAGGTTTTGCAGTTCTTTCTCCAGATTCTCAACCAGTTGAAGGGATTGGGCAGCAACCAAGTCGGTATTCTCAAATAGATTTTTATAATCATATTTTGCTTTTGCAAGTGCAAGCTCCGCAGAAGTGATAGAAGCTTCTTTCTGTTCATTGGTAAGACCAGCTGCGATAAGATCATAGTTCGCTTGCGATATGTTTAATGCTGCTTCTGCCTGATGTAATTGAGCGAGAAGCAATTTATCTTCTATCTCAAATAATATGTCTCCAGCTTTAACAGTTTCCCCTTCTGAAACAAGCACCTTCGAGATTCTCCCCCCAACCTCTGGAGCGATCACCACTTCGATTGCTTCGACAACACCTGAGGCTTCTAAACCTTCACGACTCTTGCTAGTATCCTCCAATAATATATCGCACGAAGTGCAGCCTAAAAGGATAATCAGGGTTGTAATGATTAAGACAAAAAGATTTGGGAGCCATTTTTCATTCATGTTAACCTCCAGTAAATTGGGCGTCGATGCTGACAGTTATCTTATTCTTGGTAACTATATCTTCATACTTGCTATAAAAACATCTTCGAGGGTAGGATCGACGATTGTCATTTCCCCAGGAGTTACACCTTTCTCAATTAATTCTCCTGTAAGGATAGGTATTAATCTTTCATAGTCTTCACTGACAACATGAATTTGTGAACCAAATAATTCAATTTCATCTATTGAGATAAAGTCTGATTCCTGTAATTGTTTTAGGGTTTCGAGTGTTATTGTCGTGTTTGTTGGGGAGATCTCAAGTATCTGGTTTTTCATTTTCTGTTTTTTAATTTCAGCTGGTGAACCGTAGGCGATGATTTCACCTCGCTGTATGAATGCTAATCGGTGACAGTGTTCTGCTTCATCCATATAATGCGTTGTTACAAAGACGGTAATGTCTTGAGCAACCAGTTCGTAAAGCAAATCCCAGAATGCTCGCCTGGAGATGGGATCAACGCCAGCTGTAGGTTCATCTAGGAATAATACTTTGGGTTTATGTAAGATTGCAGCACTCAAAGCAAGTCGTTGTCTCCAACCTCCAGATAAATTTCTGGTTTTTTGATTTTCACGTCCCAATAAATTTGCCATTTCTAAAGCATTATCTATTCTTTGTGAGAGAGTACTATGTGATAAACCGTATGCAGCGCCATAGAAATTAAGGTTTTGAAGAACTGTTAAGTCATTGTATAAGCTAAATCTTTGTGACATGTAACCGATATGATGACGAATCTGGGTGTATTCTTCTGCTACCGGGATTCCGAGTACTTCTACTGACCCTTTGGTAGGTTTCAACAAGCCCAACATCATCCGGATTGTGGTGGTTTTTCCTGATCCATTGGGTCCTAAAAAACCAAATATCTCGCCCTTGTTCACCTCAAAATTAACCTCGTTTACAGCAGTAAAGGAGCCAAATTTTTTAGTCAATCCGCTTGCGGAAATTGCTTTTTCTGATTTACCCATCTTAGTCCAAAGTTTTTCTCACAAATAGAATAGAGAAGGTGCTGATTATAATTCCTAGAATCAACATGGACAAAATGTGAGGCCATAAAACCTCAATCCCAGCCCCTTTAAGAAGAATACCTCTCAATATTTCCAACCAATGGTGAGCAGGAACCAGATTGGCTAGTATCTTAGCAAACTTTGGCATACCCTCAACTGGAGCAGCATACCCTGTAAACATAAAATCCGACATGCCAACGAGCATAACCAATAAGAATGCTTGATGTTGTGTTCGCGATATTACAGAAATAATCATGCCCTTACTGAGCTCGACCAACAGGTATCCGAAGGCTAAGATAAATAATAATAGTAAGGACCCTCGAACAGGTACTTTAAAAGCAAAATGAACCATACTGAGCATCAAAGCGAAATCAAAAAAACCGATGATTACGACTGGGATTGCTTTCCCAATGATGATTTCGATAGAAGAGAAGGGCATTACTAATAATTGTTCAAGCGTTCCAAGTTCGCGCTCACGAGAAAAGGATAGCGCAGCAAATAGCAAGGTTGTAAACTCAAGCATTAACCCTAATTCAGCGGGGGTTGTATAAAGCGCTTCACTTAATGATTCATTGAACCAAACACGAAGACTTGGGGAGAATCTTAAAAATTCATCAGGATCTACAGCCAGTCGTTGTAGTGTAATTTTTTCACTAATGTCGCGCACAACCCCTTCTATTGCTCTTAAGGCAGTTTTGGCAGGAATACTCTCGGCGCCATTTAGAATGACAGGTAAAACAGGTTTGCCATGAGGATCAGATTTTTGTTGTGAAAAATCAGATGGAATAATTATAGCGGCATTTATTTCACCACGATCCATCGCGTCCTGAATAGATTGCATATCATCTGCGTAACCCGCAAAGGAAAAAGTACCCGTATTGATCAATGTTGTGACTATGTTTCGGCTTTCTGAACTCACGTCTTGATCCCATACCATTAGGGGAAGATTACTAATCGGTCGGGATGTAGCCCAACCAACAAGTAGTAATTCTAAAGCACCTCCAAATAACATAAAGGCAGGTAACCACCAATCATTGATGAGATGGATAAATTCTTTTACAACCAGTGCTCTGATTCGACGATTCATTTAAGCTAATTTCTTCTAAGCTAATTTCTTCCTGAAAAATAAAGCTGCGGTAGCTGTGAAGATCATTCCTAAGAATATTAACATTAATACATAAGGCCAGAGTACATCAAAACCAATTCCAGTGAGGAAAATTCCCCTGGTGATGATGGCATAGTGAGTGCCTGGTAGACCGAAAGATTCAAGTCTCATCACTTCTGGCATGGAAGCAATCGGGAAAAATATACCTGTCAGAAAGAATCCGGGAAAGAATACCACAAGGAATGAAACAGCAAGAGCTGCTGCCTGGGTACGCATAAACACCCCGACAATTATTCCCATAGCTAATAGCGCGAAAAGGAAAATCGCCGATAATAGGAAGAAGAGCAGAGGATTTCCGTGAAAGGGTATTTTGAACCAAATAATCGCTAAGATTGGAATAAAGACTACATTGATTAAGCCTACAATAATGTATGGGATCATTTTCCCAAGCAGGAGTTCAGTTCTACTGATTGGGGTTGCCATTAATTGTTCCAAGGTGCCATGTTCACGTTCATGTGCGATTGTAAGTGCTACTGAAAGAGCTGGTAGCCCTAAGACCATGGAGATTAATCCTGGAATTAAGTCTACCCGAGGTTTCAAGCTTGGGTTGTACCAAGTTCTGACCCGCAGGTCGATTGGTTGGATATTTTCTTGGGTAAGACCAAGGATTCGGGCTTGATTCTGAAGTGCTTCGTAAATGAATTCTTCAGCTCTCCAAGCAATGTGGTCAACGGTGAAACCCCCACTTTCAGGCTCTGTCCCATCAATAATGATTTGGATTGGGAAACTCTTTAAAGAGAGAAGATCATTAGAAAATTCGGGATCGATCACCAATACAGCCTTGATTTTTCCATTCACAAGTAAAGCTTCAACTTGATCGAAACGAGTGGCCTGGAAAAATAAATCCAGATCATTTCCAGCTGTTATTTGTTGAACAAACTTACGGGAAAGAAAAGACTGATCGTAATCAATAACAGCAATCGTGATATGCTTCAGATCTACAGTCAAAGCATATGCCATCAATAAAAGGAGTGCGGTAGGGGTAATAAGAACGAGAATTAAAGTACTCCGGTCTCTAAATATGTGTTGTATTTCTTTTCTGGTGATTGCCCAAAGATGACGAAATGACATTAATTTTTCTCAAATCCTTGATGACAAAAAAGTCAGGTTAAATTTGTGGTTAATGGTTACAGCTCTTCTTTTTCTCTCATCTTTCGGATCAAGGAAATAAAAGCTTCTTCCATACGACCTGGAACACTTCTAGCACCATGATAGGGTAAACCTTCCTTTTGGAAAATAGCCTCGATTTGAGGCTGGCGCTTTTCTGCTGAATCGACGAGAATATGTAATGATTCCCCATATGTTTGAACTTCCAGGATTCCATCGATCTT
This sequence comes from uncultured Anaerolineales bacterium, assembly GCA_964613985.1. Taxonomy (GTDB): domain Bacteria; phylum Chloroflexota; class Anaerolineae; order Anaerolineales; family UBA11858; genus CAZTJD01. The sequence goes on along the minus strand of CAZTJD010000092.1, from coordinate 2,163 downwards.
TTTTATAATCTCTTGTGCTTTCTTCCAATCTGATGGATAAATTTCAATCACATCTCCCCCAATTTCCGCCCGAATTTCAGTCGGTGGGGCACATACAATTAATCTACCTGCATACATTAAACCAACAGTGGTGCAACGGTCTGCTTCATCCATATAAGGTGTACTTATCACTATCGTTGTACCTCCTAAGTGAAGGTCGGTAAGAATCCGCCAAAATTCGCGCCTTGAGATTGGATCTACTCCGGTGGTTGGTTCGTCCAGGAGGAGGATAGGGGGTTGATGTATAAGAGTACAGGCGAGGGCCAGTTTTTTTTGCATTCCTCCAGAAAGATAAGCAGCCCTTCTGTTTACAAATTCAGTGAGACCGGCAAATTCCAGAAGGCGATTTTTTCGATCTTTTAAAGAACGAGGATCAATATTGTAAAGGTCTGCGAAAAAATTCATATTTTCAGAGACTGACAGTTCCCCATAAAGGCTAAATTGTTGTGCCATGTAACCAATTTTAGGTTTTATAACCTCTGCTTGACGGTCGATATCATATCCCAATACTTCCGCAGTCCCAGAAGTAATATTAAGAAGTCCGGCAAGCAACCTCAAAATTGTAGTTTTGCCGGCACCATCTGGACCCACCAAACCAAAAAGTTCGCCAACTTGAATGACAAGATTCAAAGAATCAACTGCCTTGATTTGCCTAAAATCTCGACTAAGATTTTGGGTGTGTATGATCGGGTCCATTGCGAAGTTAATTCTACAGAAAGAATATTTGAGGATTTTTTTATTTTTAGTTAAGCATGGATGGAAGAGTAATACGCATTTACTTTCTTTTATTAATGACGCGAATGAGCCATAGGAGCGCTAAAGATATTAATGGGGCTTCAATAAAGGTACCTAATAACTTCATTGTCTGATTGAAACCTAATGCTGGTATAAGAAACCACTCTCCCAATCCAAAGACAATAGAGGAAAGGATGGCAGCAATAAAATCACCTTTGATCCCGATAGGACGGTTTTCTTTCCAAATTAAACCGGCGATAAAACCAATTACAATACCATAGAGAATCATAATGCCAATAATAATGAGGACTTGAAGCATGACAACAGACATGATATTTCTCCTTTTAGGGTAACTTTATCCCATCAAGAATTAATTTAATTCCTTTTATAATATGAATTTCAGGTGTAACTAAAGTCCGGTCATAAACCCATAGTAAGATTGTCCCTTCGATAATAGCTCCCGTCGCAATTCCCACATCAAGGGGGTCCACCTGTCGAAATTCCCCACTATCAATACCTTGTTGGATGATTGGGATTATCAGATCCATAAAAGAGTTAATGTAGTGTTTAAATGCATCCTGGACGAACTTTCGACGGAATGCTAATGAAATGAATTCATAAGCAATCGGCATGAGCCTGAGCATCTGTTGAATATCTTCTGCTACGTATTTTGTAAATGAAAGAATTTGTTGGGTAGCGTTCCCTTTTGAAACTGTTATTCCTTTGAGCTGTTCAAACTCTCTATGAAACATTCGTTCAAAAATTGAGATCAAGATATCGTCTTTGCTTTTAAAATACCAATAAAGGGCACCTTTGCTTAAACCTGATTCTTTAACGATATCATCCATCGTGGATTGGTAAACCCCTTTTTCAGCGAAGACCTCGCTCGCAGCATCAAGAATCTGATCTTTTCTTTGTTCGCTGACATCTGGTTTAGGTGACATGTAACCTCCATAATAGACCGACTAGTCAGTCTAGAATTATGGTAATCCCTTTATTGGTTGATGTCAAGTGGAAGACACTTCCTATTTCTTTCTAAAATAACTAGGTTTTGAACTCTAGTCAAGAATTGATTATTGATCTCAAATAGGTAAGATGGTGAGGCAAGATGATTTTTAAGTTTTGCTTTGTTCTTTACAAGGGATAAATCGAAATTTATAGTAAAATGAGAAATGAAACCAGTTTTACAATGAAACCTGTTTATCGTTCTCGGTATAATTGTAGGATTAACTATAATGGGAAAAACCCGTCCCATCTGACCTGATGATTTCATTTCAAATGATAATTAAATTGCTATTGAGAAGGTAATAATGGTCTCTACTGATTACGATATTGGATATCTAGAAGCGGGGACGGGTTTTTCCCATTATAGTAAATCCTACAATTATA
>CAZTJD010000091.1:0-16950 GCA_964613985.1 uncultured Anaerolineales bacterium | reverse complement strand
TTTGGTTTTCACCCAATGGGTGAAAGAAAAAGCGATTGGATCAGCTAACTTTCACTCCCTCCTCGCATGTTAAAATTGAAAGAAATAAAATAGCAACAGCGAAAAGAGACTTAATTGTGATCAGTAAAATTAATTTTGCAGCCAAGAATCTGACTTCAAATGCAGGCATATTTCTTCTTTTTGAAAATGTAAAGACCAATGGAATTTTTGAACTCATTGACACCGACTTTGTGTTTGATAATGGATCAACCAACAAAATCAAGATGAATCATATAAAAACGATGCTCTGCGGCCACTTTATTGAAATTGATAAGTTGGAACGGCTCAAACTTCTACAAGGGGATCCACTGATTAGCGAGTTTTATATTTCAGTGAAGGAACCTGAAACTGTATCAAGATTTTTAGGCAATTTCAGTTATAAAACAACTCAAATGTTCAGAGAAATCAATTTCAAAGTCTTCAGAAAACTACTTTTAAAAAGCAAGCTAACCTCCATCACAATTGAGTTTGACAGCAGTGTAATCAACGTAGAAGGCCAGCAAGAAGGTACAGCTAAGGGATATAATCCAAAAAAGCCTGGCAACCTTTGTTACAACATCCAGTTTGCTTTCTGTGATGAATTAAAGGCATATATCACTGGATTTGTGAGAAGCGGCAATACCTATACTGCAAATGGCGCAGCTGAAATGATCAAAGAAATCGTTGCCAATATCAAAACAGATGATTTAGAGATCATGTTCCGAATGGACAGCGGCTATTTTGATGAAGAGATTATTGAAACCATAGAATCACTGGGTTGCAAGTATTTGATAAAAGCTAAAGGTTATCCAACACTTGTTTCTCAAGTAATGGATCCATCTATTTTATTCGTGACAGGTGATGATGGCAGGGAAACGGCTGAGCTTTTTACGAAACTAAACACATGGGACAAAGACAGAAGATTTGTAATATCTCGCGTATTGAAACCAGAAAAAGACAGAGCACAATTATCTCTCTTTGACGGCGACGAATACGAATACTTTTTCTTTGCAACCAATACTGAACTACCTTCAGAAAAAGTGGTCATTTCTTACGAAAAGCGTGGCAACGCTGAGAATTACATCAAGGAAGCCAAGTATGATATGGCGGTTGGACATCTTTTGCTAAAATCGTTTTGGGCAAACGAAGCAGTCTTTCAGATGATGATGCTTGCATACAATCTCTTTTTGCTGTTCAAATTTGATTCTCTATGCATTTCAGAATACAGACAGCAAATCAAGACATTCCGTTTGAAGTATGTTTTTCTTGCTGGGAAGATTATCAGAACAGCAAGATATGTGGTTATGAAACTCCCAGTAAAATATCCGTATAAAGATGTGTATGAAAAATGCTTGTCCTAAGAAAACAGTGTCGAAGTCCGGTGTTGGCTTCAGTGTGGTTTATGAGGTCTGTTTACCTTACCCAATATTCTGCTTCACAAGAATTATTCATAAAATTCATGGCAATGTGGTGCAGAAAATGCTAAAATATTGGAAGTTTCCCCAAAATTCTTCGCCAATTGATAAGAATGTAGATAATTTTATGTTGACGTGGAATTTAGGTATAATATCATGCAGTTCAAAGGGATAGCAATTTTAATCCGAGCATTCTGAATGAAAGTTCAAGAAGGAGGAACTCCGATGAAAAGAAAGACTTTATTCTCCTGTTTATGCATAGCAATTTCTATGTGGTTGGGTTCGGGTTTTGTACTGGCTAAAGAGGAGCCACTCAGTCCCACGTCGACTTACATCGTGAATAGCACCGGGGATGGGAATGATTATAATTGGGGAGATGGGATATGTGAAACCGCTCAAGACAATGGAATCTGCACTCTTCGCGCTGCCATCCAAGAAGCTAACCTCCATTCCGGGGCAGATATTATTGAATTTAATTCTAGTTTAGGCCAGATCCGACCCGGCTCAAGTTATCCCCCGTTAAGTGATACCCCTCCAACAACCATCCGAGATACCGATGGAATCCCGCCGTGGATTTACGGAGCGGATGCAGGTGACGGTGCCATTTGTTTTGAATTGGGAACGAGTGGAAATAAGATCCAGGGTTTGTTAATCACAGGATTTGATGGTAGCGCTGTGGTTATTTCCGGGGGTGATAATAACGTGATCGGCGTTGATGGCGATGGCAGTGATGATACTTATGAGCGGAATTGGATCAATTCGAACGATGAATACGGGATCTACATCTTTAGCGGTGCAAACAACCGCATATCAGGAAATATCATTGGTACTTCGTCAGGGCCAAATGGGACCGGGATTTATGTGAATTCAGGTGATTCCAATTTAATCGGTACGGATGGGGACGGCACTTCTGATGATTTAGAGGGGAATGTAATCACTGGAAATACCAATTATGGCATTGAAATCAAAACGAACAGCAATACCGTCGCTGGGAATTTTATTGGAACCAACACGGAGGGGGATGATGACGTTGGGAATGGATCCGATGGGATTTATCTTCATGACGTTGCTGCTTTTAATTTCATTGGGACCAACGGTGATGACAGTGGAGATAATGCGGAAAAGAACGTAATCTCAGGAAATGGAGAAGCCGGCATCTATATTGATGGTGTTGGATCGGACTCCAATACCGTAGCTGGGAATTATATCGGCACGAGTCCTGATGGTCTGAGTGCAATCCCCAATGTTGACTGGGGCATAAACCTATCCGATGGGGCTTATAATACGATTGGGACGAACAGTGATGGCATTGGGGATACCGCGGAACGGAATATCATCTCTGGTAACGGGCGCGAAGGAATCCAGATTGGGCAATCTACAGCGACCCACAACACTATTGCAGGGAATTATATCGGGACCAATCTGACCGGTGATGCTGCGATTTTTAATGCCTTCGATGGTATCATCATCGGAGCCGGCTCATCGGATAATACCATAGGGACCAATAGCGACGGCGTTCGAGATACCGCTGAGAGGAACGTTATTTCCGGCAACCTCTTCAATGGTATCAAGGTTATTGGCAGCACGAGTGTTAGCAACACAATTGCAGGAAATTACATCGGTACAGATGCAGCGGGTTCTACCGCGCTGGGTAATGGAATGAGAGGGATCACGATTGACGGTTCTGCATCAACCACCATTGGCGGGACCGGCCGCTATAGTGGAAACCTGATTTCAGGAAACACCCAGGAGGGGATTGTATTCCAGAATGGGGCCACACATAATGTCATCATGGGAAACTTCATCGGCACGGATCAGGCAGGGACCTCAGCATTAGGGAATACTTATGATGGGATATTTATTTCAGCGTCCGACAATATGGTTGGGGCCGCATCGGCAGCTGCAAGAAATGTGATCTCTTGCAATGGCAAAAGTGGGATCCGGGTTGATAGACTTAGTGGGTCTCTGGTGGATACGGTTATCCAGGGCAATTATATTGGGGTTTTTTCAGACGGAGTTTCCCCCTGTGGCAACCATGAAGAAGGGATTAAATTAGACTCACCGGGTCCAGTCAATGACTCCGAGATAGGTGGGGTTGACACAGGAGAAGGGAATACCATTGCTTTCAACTGGAATAACGGTGTCTATATCACCGGTTCGTCAACCGGTAATAGGGTGCGGGGGAACACGATTTATTCCAATGGCAGTGAAGGAATTGAGTTAACCTTGACAGCGGATGACGGCCCTACCCCGAATGACGCTGATGATTCTGATACGGGTCCAAATAATCTCCAGAATTACCCAGTTCTGAATTCCGCAGTGCTGAGTCCTGTTGGGTTGACGATTCAAGGTTCATTAACCAGTACAGCCGATATAAAATTTCAAGTTGATTTCTTTACCAACAACACTTGTGATCCCAGTGGCTTTGGTGAAGGTCGAAGATATTTGGGGCAACTCGGTATGATCACAGATGGTAGTGGGGTGGCGAATTTTATTAAAACCGTTTCTGGAACCATACCCTCAGGAGCTTATATCACTGCCACTGCTACAGATGTGGATGGGAATACATCCGAATTCTGTGCCTGCATCGAGGTGACATATCGAATTTATTTCCCATTAATTTTCAGGTGAGAAAAACCTGGCTTAGCGAGGAGGGTGGAAGGGTCGATGGGGTAGATAGGGAAAGATTAGAAACTCTGCCTAACTTCTATTCCCGTAAACATCCAGCTTAGCGTTCCATCCATATCGTCACCGGATCATTGTTATGGATTTCGACCTGCATATGCGGGCCAAATTCCCCTAGATAATATATACTCACCAAAGTGAACGTGGGGGGGTGCAAAAAATATAATGATTCCACACCCTGATGAGGATGCCACTAACCATCCCCCAATGGTATCAGATACCCCAGGCACAGCCCTCCCATCCCCCAGCCCTTCTCCTAGGAGAGGGGCTGTTTTGATTCCCCGAAAGGAGGTGATTATTCCGACATAATCTCAATTTCTCCGACAGTAGGAGAAATCAGAGATCCAGATACACAATCTCCGACAGTCGGAGAAAATTCTAAATTTATCAACCCGGCCTCGGCTGGGATTTTTGTTTTAAGGAGACAACACATACAACCAAAAGTCCAAATCCTCATCCGCTGTGACCACTGCAATGGTACAGCCTATGTCACAGACCGGGTACGGATAATGAAGGTAACAATGGCGGGGCAATAAAAAATGCTGGTGATCTAAAGGTTTCAAATAGCACCTTTGAAAACAAACATGCCGTGAATTATGGAGGAGCAATCTATAATTCCTTTGGTAAGGAAATGATCATTGAAAACAGTACCTTCTCTGGTAAATCCACAACGAATTATGCTGGTGGTGCAATTTATTCCGATACACAAAAACCTGTTACAGTCTTAAACAGCACTTTTTACAATAATACTGCTGGTTCTGAAGGTGGTGCAATATATCAGGCAACACAGACTTCTGGGGATTATCTAACAATCATCAACAGCACCATCTCTGGTAATAGCGCTTCTTCCGCAACTGTGGGGGCGGGAGTGGCCTCATATGGGGCTTTGAGAATTTATAATACGATCCTGGCAAACAGCGTGGTAGGGTATGATTGTTCTTGGAAATATTTTTACGGAATGATATCGATTCATAACTTAATCGAGAATAATGCACCTGGAGATTACAGCTGTGTTACGCCGTACCTCACTGTTAATCCGTTGTTGATACCGTTGGCGGATAACGGAGGCGCTACCGAAACTATGGCACTGGATGTGCATTCACCGGCCATCGATGTGGGGGATGCCGATCACTGTCCACCTACGGACCAGAGAGGAGATTCATATCCAAGACCTCAAGGCGCAGGTTGCGATCTCGGCGCATATGAATTTGATTCTTATCCTATCGTGCTATCAATTAAGACGATTGATCCTAATCCTACCAGCGCCAGCCAGGTTCGTTTCGCAGTCACCTTCAACGAACCCATCACTGGCGTTGATTCCAGTGATTTCGATCTGACAACAACAGGGAGTATCCTTAGTGCGAGTGTGTTCGCAGTCAACGGCTCGGATGATGTTTATTCAATAAGGATACAGACCGGTACTGGAACAGGCACCATTCGCCTGGATGTCATCGACGATGATACGATCATGGATAGCACATCAAATCCTCTTGGTGGAGCAGGTGCAGAAAATGGGGATTTCGATGATGGGGAAGAATATATCGTAAGATATTATTTTTTCTACCTGCCGCTGATAATAAGGTAATGAAATCATGCTTTCAGGTTTTTTAACCTGAAGGCATAATTAGCAAGTAGCAAGGTTAATCGAGATGCTTGTTCCAGCGTCCACCTGGAATATTCGGAGACTATCAATCGGTCGCGTTCAAGATAAGACTTGGAGTCCATTGTTAGCAGGACAAGGGGGGAAGTTAATCTAGGTAATGAACTTCCCGATGGATAAACGCTTTTATGTTCAGATTATTTACCAACTAAATTTATGAAGCGAGTAATCCCATCTCCTTAAGTTCTTTCTCGACTCTTTCATAAAGGCTGGGAGAGATTTCCTGATATGGATTACGAGGATAACCTGGATTCATCCCTCTCATTCGTAACACTGCATACGACATCGTAAGAGTTGGCCCATATTTCAGGATTGCCCTCGCCTTTATCACCCTAAGCTGGTATTCACCCGTTTTCTTTGGGTCCTGATTTTTCCAAGTTGTAAAAAATGATGCCATGAACTCGGGGAATACATTTGCTAATCCAGAAATTACTCCTACTGCGCCGGCATCCAAAGCTGGTGCAGCAATCGCTTCGGTACCGACAATAAAAATAAAACCGGGTTTTTCCACCTTTAGCAGATACATATAGAAATTTACGAGATCAAAAGCGGAATCTTTAACCCCGGCAAGGCCTTCATCGGCCAGGATGGCTAACATTTCTGGTGAAATTGGATTTCCGGATAATCCTGGATTATTATAAAGAAATACAGGGATATCGACAGAATGGATTATTGCTCGATAATGGTTAAGAAGCTGGTCTTGGGTATATTTATAATAGAACGGGGGGATAGCTCCGATAGCATCAGCTCCAATTGATTCTGCATGCTGAGCCAGTTCTATACTTTGCGTGGTATTAATTGCGCCGATATGCACAATCACCGAGCAATTACCTTTCTCCTCTACAACAACTTCAGCTACCCTTTTCCGTTCTTCTACGGTCATTAATGGACCACTACCGTATGTCCCACATGGATAAAATCCGTCCACATATTTTGCTTGGAAACGAACAAACTCCCTTTGAGCTTTCTCATCGAATTTACCATCTTTAGTAAAACAAGTGATAAGTGGTGGGATGATGCCTTTGAATTTACTGTTCATAGTGTTTTAATTTCTCCTTCGTAATAGAATTAAGTTAACTTTTTTGGGGTAATGACGTCCGGGTTTAGCACATTTGGACAAATTTCACCGCGTAAAGTTGAGATGATTGTTTCATAGCAAACCTTATCCATACGCTCCATGGCTTCGTAAGTATATGCCGCAATGTGGGGTGTCGCCATAAAATTTTCTAGCCTCAATAATGGGCTGCTTTGAGGAGGTTCAACCGCAAATACATCGGCAGCTGCCCCTGCAATATGGTTTTGTTGAAGAAATGTAAACAATGCCTTTTCATCAACCAGTTCTCCTCGCGCAAGGTTCAATAAATAGGCTGTTTTCTTCATAAGTGTCAATTCTTGATGTCCAATAAGGTTCTTGGTATCGGTCGTTAAGGGTGCATGTAGCGTCACAATATCAGAGTTTCTTAGTAAATGTTCTAATGAACAGTATTGAAAATTAGGCTTTCCTATCAATGACTCATTTTGGATAACATCATAGGCCAGGATCTTGGAGCCAAAACCCTGAAGACGTTGGATAACGCTAAAGCCAATGCGACCAGTACCGATCACACCTACTGTAACTGCCCCTAACTCGTGACCTATATACCGATCCCATGCTCCTTTTTTGGTTGAATTAACGACATCTACAACGCCGCGTAGTACTGTCAGCATTAAGGCAATGGTCAGGTCTGCCACACTCTCTGTGTTGGTCCCCGGTGCATTTGCTACGGGAATTTTACGCTCAGTAGCAGCATCGATATTAATATTGTCAATCCCAACCCCATGTTTCATGATCATTCGTAAATTGGTACATCTAGCAATCACATTCCGGGTGATGGGTTCCGCGCCACAGAGAATAATAACTGGCATTTCTTCTGAAACGATTCGGATCATTTTTTCTTCATCAATTGGCCTCTCCTCAGGAGCTATCCGCAAAACATTGAATCCTCTTTCAATCAATGCCTTTTCACCAAATTCTGATGCGGTTCCAAAAGATCGGGAGCTTACTAGTACATTTTCCATGAATACCTCTTTAAATGATCTGTACTTTATGAGTAATTCTCAAGTTCTTTCGTTTTCAGGCCACGCCTCCCAAGGGCGACCTACGACCATCGTACCGCCGTCAATATTAATAACTGCTCCAGTGATCCATGAAGATCGATCGCTACATAGGAATAGTACAAGTTCTGCAATATCATCCACTTCACCAAATCTTCGTAACGCAATCTGGTTTAGTTTTTCTCCACCCCGTTCGTCGATGAGTGCCTGAGTCATCGCAGTTTTTGTCACTCCGGGAGCGTATGCATTTACTCGAATACCATACGGGGCAACTTCAGCTGCCAGGATTTTGGTTAACATTTCGTTCGCAGCTTTTGAGCAACAATATGCTGAAAGACCGACACCCGGAACTCTCACACTTACCGAACTAACATTCACAATCACCCCCTTGCCTGTTTCTTTCATGATAGGTATTACAGCCTGTGAACAAAGGAAACTGCCAGTGAGATTAATATCCAGCACTTCTTTCCATAATTTCAGGTCCAGTTCCTCGACCTTTCCCCATCCGACAACCCCAGCGTTATTAATGAGGATATCGATCTTTCCCAGTGTATCGATGCATTTTGCCACCGCATTTCGAACACTCAGCTCATCGGAAACATCGATCCAACTTGATCCAATGCGATTGTTGTCATCAGCACCGATACTTATCCTTGCGTTTTCAGCACCAACTGAATTAATGTCAGTGATCCATACAGAGGCACCGCTTTTAAATAATCTCGAAGCCAGTTCGAAACCGATACCCTGAGCTGCGCCAGTGATCATCGCTACTTTTCCTGAGAATTCGCTGTCGGTCATTTTTCCTTCATCGGTCTGCAATTCGTTTTCTCTTTACCATAAAGAATATCCCCCATCAATAAAAATCTCCTGTCCAGTTAAGAATCCCGAAAGATCCGAGCACAGATACATGACCAGACCATCAAGGTCTTCCGGCGTTCCCAAACGCCCCATTGGTACATGATCGATTATCTGTTGATGTAGTTCTTTCTCAGACACCTTCTTCTCAGTAAGCGGTGTAATCAAGAAGCCTGGGCTTATGCAATTCACAGTAATATGGTATAGCGCAAGCTCGACTGCCAATCTGCGGGACATTGCAACAACTCCTGCTTTCGAAGCAGAATAATTATAGGCACCGTTGAATTTTTTTGGCCATGGCGCAAAGCGAGAAGCAACGGATGCAATGTTGATGATCCTGCCCCAACCCTGATCAACCATCGTTTGGACAACTGCCTGACAGCAAAGAAAAGTACCGGTAAGGTTGACATCCAGAACCTTCTGCCACAGGTCAAGGGTCATCTCACCAACCCATCGTGAGGCAGAAATGCCCGCGCTGCACACTAAAATATCACATCCCTTATTTTTGTACTGTAAGTCAAAAAAACCATGCTTGACAGACTCTGGATCAGTAACATCCATTTCAATCCAGCCAACATCCGTGGTGAAATCTGATCGTAATGACTCTGCGACCAATCGAACAGCTTCACCATTCACATCTGCAAGTGTGACATAAGCGCCAAGTGCTGTAAGAACTGTACCAATTCTTTGACCAATACCAGAACCACCACCTGTGACCACCGCGGTCTTTCCAGTGAAATCAAATTGCTGAATTAAGCTGTCGGAAATATTTTCCATGTAATATTTTTTGGATTTGTTATTAAAGTGAAGATGTTCAGTCATCCTGACTTACTACATCGAATAATAACCTATGGGTCTCATCCAAATCCAGCATTGCCTGCTTGTATGCAAGAAGGCCTCTTTGGTAGATCCCAATATTTTCCTTTATAGGTTTGACTTTCCCTTCAATTTTATTGAAACGGTTAATGGCTGAAAAATTATTTATTAATCCAATACCAATGCCACCCACGAGAGCGGCACCGAGGGTATTTGCCTCTTGTTGGGCAGTTAATGATATGATTTCTTTCTGAAGAACATCTGCGAATATTTGCTTCCAGAGCTGGCTTTCTGAGCCACCACCAATAATCCGTATATTTTCAAATTTATCATCCCCTTCAAGAAACGCCATCATGAGCGAAATGTTGTAAGCAACGCCTTCTAATGTTGCCCTTAACATATCTTCCTTCTTTGTCGGCAATGAAAGTCCGATAAAAGCACCTTTCGAATTAGCATTGTAATAAGGCGCACCACCTGGACGTAAGTACGGAAGAAATAGAACCCCATTCGAGCCAGGCGGAGAGGATGAGGCAAGCTGATCCATGAGCTTGTACGCTTTGGCTTCAACCTGAATATCCTTACCCGCTACTTTGTAAGAGAAAACCTCATCCCGCATCCACTTGTAGGCGACACCAGCAGAGTACATGATGATCTGTGAGCAGTAGAGATCATCTACTACATGGCAGAGTGTCATTGGGCGACCGACGGGGTGTATGATGGGCTCTTTACAGGCAACAGACACCCAGCCAGCAGATCCAATACACATATAAGGGACATTCTCCCTGACCGCACCAGCACCTGCTGTTCCACAGGACACATCCCCCCCTCCGATAACAACAGGAGTGCCTTCTAGTAAACCAATCTGTTGCGCAGGGCCTCGTCTTAACAGTCCTATCATCGTGGTACTGGGGACCAATTCTGGCATCTTTTCGATATCGATATCTAAAATATCTAAAAATTCACCATGCCAACAGCGATTCTTAAGGTCGAGGAGGCCGATATCTGATGCTTCGGAATAATCCGTTGCGATCCTACCAGTTAACCAGGCACATACCACGTCTTTCGTGCCAACAAATTTCATGGCATTTTTATATACTTCGGGTTGATTCTGTTTAATCCATGGAATTTTAGCTGCTGGATAAAGGACAGTTTCTAGACCGCTACCAGTTTCTTGGTAAAAACTATCTCTCCCAATTTTCTCTTCGAGCTCATTAGCCTGTCCTGTCGCGCGCGAATCCGCCCAAAGGAAAGCTCGTTTAGTGATGGGATCTCCCTCTGCATTTAGGGGAACACATCCCATCATATGACCACTAAAGGATAAGCAGGCAATTTCAGAGGGAGCAACCCCACTTATTTCCAAGAGTTCCTTTGTAACAACGCTTAATGCTTTCTTCCAATCTTCCGGTTCTTGTTCAACCCACCCTGGACGGGGAAAATATGTCGGATATTCAAAATAAGCTGTCGCAATTATGGTTCCCTTTTCATGAAAAAATGATCCCTTGCAACCTGTTGTACCAAAATCATAAGCAGCAAGGATCATAAAACACCCATTTTATTTAGCGCTTGTCGAATCTTCTCCTTTTCCTCTCCTGATGCAGGCACAAACGGTGAGCGGGGATATGCTTTGATAATGCCGCGAATCTCAAGCATCGCATACACAGCAAGCTGGGTGGATCGCGCCAGGTACATAACATCACGAAGCCTGTTTACCTCAAATTGCGTCTTGCGGCAAGAATCAAGGTCATTTGACATTCCCTCTTGCCACATTTTTCCACAGATCTCAGGAAATGCATTTGCTAAACCAGGGATATATGCCTCTGCCCCAAGTGCTCTTGCAGATAGCCACATAGCCTCAGTGCCAAGGACTACATCAAATCCGGTGCTGCCTAATTCCCTCATATAGATAGCAAATTTAATGATGTCAAAAGTTGCATCCTTGATACCATGCAATCCCCGATCCTGGAGAGTTTTGATAACATCTAATCCAATCTCATAACCAGAAAATTTGGGATTGTGATATAGATAGATGGGGTATTCAGGTGACACTGCATTTAACATGCCTGTAAAAAATTCCAGGACTGAATCTTTGGTATGGTGGAAGTAGTATGGCCCTACAGCTGCCGCCCCATCACATCCAATTTTCTGTGCATGTTTTGTTAGCTCGACAGTGTCCCTTGTGTTGGTTGTCCCAACATGGGCTATGATTGGGATACGACCATTCACTACTTTCACACTGACTTCAGCAACCTTTTTTCTTTCTTCGACATTCATTAAAGGTCCCGAACCATAAGAGCCGCAGATATATAAGCCATTTACATTTTCAGCCAGGTATTCAAGTAACAACTCCAAATTCGGGATATCCAGGTTGCCTTCACGATCAAATGGAGTGATCATTGGGGGTACAACCCCTTTAAGCTTAAACATATATTTTTCCTTGTATCACTAAAATTTATTAATTATACTGGTGCGTATGCTTCCAGGCCTAATTCTTTTAATTTCTCCAAAGTTGGTAAGCCTTCTTCATTATCCCAACCTCTCTCTTGGTAGTAATCATTGAGCAATGCTTTCACATCATCTTTTTGGATCACTTTTGTATTAAAGTAATCATGCATCTCGATTGTACCTTCTGGTGTATCCATAGGTCTGAACCATAGATCAGGAACTTTATCATCGTCTCGGTTGAAACCTTCCCTTGCATTAACCAACTTTGCCAGGTTGTTTATCCTTTCTCCGCGCTTGATCATATCACCGGCCCCCACATTCTCTCCCGTTGCCGCGTTGTAAAGTACGGCCATGTCTGTACCGAAGATTAATCCTTGATAGGAATATATTGCGCAAAGACCCAGCGCGTTCTTGACCCTCATCATGTCTTCCATATGACTTGTATAACGTCCAACATTAAATTTCCCCGAATGAGGTTCATCAATGAATATACGGTCGACCACGTCTTTTTCCAATCCCCAGGCTTCTACTTGCTCACGAAAATCTTCGATGGTCTTGTTACGGCTATTCGTTCGGGTATGTGAGCCGCCATGATGTGGTCTTACCCTGGTGAAAAATGACATCATTAATGGGTGGAAATTAGAAGGACGAGCATCGTAAATAAAATCCATCCCTTTTGTAATACCAGCATACCAATAATCTTGCGGATCAAGACCATAATCCGCCTTCAACCTGTACCATCCATCGGCGAGAACGTCTCCAAAACCTTCTCTCTTGATCATCATCTGGTACAACTTATAATAGGTTTCATAATCCCGCCGCAATTCAAAACCTGATGTATCCTCTAAATTAAGCTTCCCTAATTCATACATCATGGTAGCAAAATCTATCAACCGTGTCGTGGTATAAAAATCCATACCGGAGTTTGTATTACTATCTGCCACGATGTGGATCATCTTGCGGAAGTCTCTAACCCCAAGAAGCATTCCTGATGTTGCACTCTTACTGAAAGGAGAACCAAATCCAACCTCCCCATCAAACTCTCCGCCTTTTATCCGCCATTTTAACCGACAAGAAAGGATACAAGAGTTGCACGCAATGACTTCGGAGACCGTTTCTAACCGGGTTTCCTCCCCATATAACTTATCCCATTCGTCTTTCGGCCAACGTCCGGGGTATTGGGTATGCTTAAAAGTATCCCAGCCAGCCGCTAGACCCAATTTTATCCAGTGATCTCTTTTAGGCCAATTGTAGACTCTTTCGCGTAACCTATTCCCATAGTTAAAAAATGCCTCTATGTTCGCAATTTCTACATCGCCAGTTCCATTGACCACAATGGCCTTCAGGTTCTTTGAACCCATAACAGCACCTAAACCACCCCTGCCGATTGAGTTTGTCTTGTCAACAATCGTCAATGAGCTCCTGACAAGGTTCTCTCCTGATTGTCCAATAACCATAACGCCGGACTCTCGTCCTTCCAACCGGACAAGTTCGTTAGAAACTTCGATGATGCCCTTCCCCCAAAGGTGCTGTGCATCCACCAACTCAATTTTTTCATCCAGAATTCGTAAATATACTGGTTTTGGAGCTTTGCCTGAGATGACCAGGTGATGACACCCGGCGCGATTCATGGCTATTCCGAAGTACCGACCACCGCCTGTGCATGAACCGATATAGTACCGACCGTCATCTGAGGCAATTGTTGGAAATTTGGTGATTACCGTTGTTTTTGGTGTTCCAGGTGTCAGGGTGCCAACAAGAAGACCAGGATTGATTATGATTAGATTCTCTGGCGATAATGGGTCAACTCCCGGAGGAAGATAATCCGCTGCCAGCTTCCAACCAACACCACAACCACCGATTAAGTCGCTATCAACCTGTTCGTCTACAGGTTCTCGCTTTACCTCGCCGGTGGATAGATTTACAAAAACGTTCCAATGCCTTGGTCGAGGCATAGTTTCCTCCTAAAAGGTTTTGTTTGATATCAAGCTTGTACAACAATTTTCTGTCCAGCTTGTTCTGTATTCGCTATGATGGCTGTATACGGACATGCTTTAATACAAGCTGGGTCACCGCCGCACAAATCGCATCCCAGAGTGAATATGATTGGTGAGGTATGCTCAGTCTCGAGATCACGATCTAGGACAATGACGGATTTGGCTGGATTAAAAACGCGGTGGTGAGAATAGGAACAAGCTAGCTGGCAACTTCGACAACCCCGACAATTCCTCGGGATAATAACAAGGCCTTTGATTGTCATCATATCCTCTTTTAAGATTTAGGTCTGTAAACAAGCTCTAATTGGTTCCCTTCAGGATCCGTAAAATAAGCGATGGTCCAACCATTACTTGTGTTTCGAATGTTGTCAAGGTTTACTCCTCTATCTTCCAAAGCCTGTTTCGATTCTTCGAAGTCATCGACTACCAGTCCTAAATGGCTGAAACCAGGGGAAGAAAGCTCTCGCTCCTTTTTGGATGAGTTTGTTGGTAAAATTTCAACAACTAAACCTCCTTCACCTTGTAGAAAATAGATCGGAGGCCTGCCTTCTTTTTCAAGGGTATTGATAACCTTGAATCCTAATTTATCAATGTACCATTGGGATAATCCCATGGTATCTTTTGCATAGATACCAATATGTTCAGCTTTCAACATGACGTTAATCCTCCACTTCAGCAAAAACGGTTACTGGCATTGCTTCTATTCCATATAAACGGAGAGGAATGGCAAATAGACGCTGGAGTTTCTTTCCTAAAACTGGTACAAGATTAAGGTCTTCGATTACAAATGATTTTTGTTTCTTCTTCAATAAAAATGTCTTGTGAACCGGGAATTGGACCGGTGAAGAAGCTTTTCCTTCAGGAATGTTTTCTATTCCAATCGTGTCGATTCCAAATGCACGAATGTTAAAATTATCAACAAGGTAATTTGCAGCTTCCAGTGTGAAACTGGGTTGATCATTCACAAATTTCTCTTGACTCTGGCTTCTAACCTTCGAATGACCAGTATAAATTAATATCACATCCGCTTTGGACAGCTTGTCAGCATACGGTTTTAAATCATTTACTGTTATCTTTTCTAGTGGTCCTTTTGGAATCTCCATTAACAGCGGATGATCAAAAATAAAATCCGATAATTCGAACTCGTGGAGCTGAATGCCATCCGGATCAACATGGAATGGCACATCGATATGCGTCCCAGTATGGGCGAAAAATTCTGCCAGACTAGTGTTGTTGTATGAGCCCCACCGTACATTATCTTCTTTGTTGCCATCGGGTTGAGTCGCCATCCTTGAGCGCTTAATAACTTTAGGTTTATCAATTGCCCCCGGCATAACAATTTCTTCTGGATTAAGAGAATAACTTAATTCGACGAACATAATGACACTCCTTCCTATAAGACTTATTTATGTTTATTTAATGATTTAAATTATATCAAACGCAAATTTATTTGTCAATACATATTAACATACTAATGTATATACTTCTTGACATATTAACTTGAAAATGATAAAATATCCTTTATGGCTTTAAATGATGATCGCCAGAACAGGCCTGAGGACAATTTATTCCAGGATGCAAGCTTCTATCTACATCCTGAATCACCTGTTCCTCTTTATTACCAGCTAAGCCGTTATTTGGAAAAGTCAATCCAGGACGAGATTTTTAAAACAGGTGAACGTTTTCCTTCTGAAAAGGCGATTTCCTCATATTTTAACGTCAGCCGCCCTACTGCTAATAAAGCCGTTCAGATCTTGCTGGATGAAGGTTGGCTTAATAGGGATAAGCAAGATAAGCGTTCAGGTACCTATGTTAAGGAAAAACCTTATATCTGTCTGAGTTTCTTAACCGACGGATTAAGCTTTGCGGATCAATTCGCACCTTCCGTACCTATACGCAGTGAGATCTTGCAGAAAAGAATCGTCCCAGCGACAAAAAAAACAGCCAATAACTTGAGATTGGAGGTTGGCCAACCCATTTTCTACATGAGGCGATTGCGATTTGCTTATGATCAACCAATTATGGTTTGTGATTCGAAGATATCTGCCGAACGATTCCCTGGGATCGCAAATCTTGATCTCGTGCAATTCAGCTTGTATAAGACCCTTAGATCCATCTATAACTGTCCGATAATTAACTCTGACAGAAATTTGGTGGCAGAAGAAGCTGTTGATTATGATATTATTGAACATCTGGGAATTCCACCCCTTTCAAGCCTCTTAAAGTTATCAGGTGTTTCATATACTCATAATGAAGACCCAATTGATTATATGGAAACCTATCTACATCCTTGTGTATCAATAATTAATAAGAGCAGCTCCAAATAACACAAGCTTCACGACTAAAGCAGTAAAAATCCGTTTTTAAATTTCTAAACTGGAAAGTGATGGTGATTATGGCAGTTAAATATATTCTTGCACATGATATCGGCACTACTGGCAATAAGGCTTCTCTGTATCAACTTGATGGTCAACCTGTAAAAAGTCACTACTACCCATACAAAACGTATTATCCTAAACCAACCTATGTTGAGCAAAATCCTGAGGATTGGTGGCAGGCTTTTATTCATTCCACGAAGGAGGTATTATCGTCAGCAAATGTTTCAAAAGACCAGATTGTCGGAATCTCTTTCAGTGGTCAAATGATGGCCGGAATTCCTGTCAGCCGGGATGGGGAGATTTTACAAAATCCTGTCATTCTCTGGGCAGACTTCCGAAGTGGGATACAAGCCGATGAGATCAAGAACAAAATTGGTTGGGAGTCTTTCTACCATACGACCGGTGCTGGAATGGAAATCCCACTTTATCCGATTGCGAAGATATTATGGATTAAGGAAAATCTTCCAGAAGTTTATAAACGAACATATAAATTTTTAGGGGTTAAAGATGTAATTGTGCAGCGTCTTACAGGAAGGTTCGTAACTGACTTGTCAGATGCATCCAATACTGGCTTGCTGGATATTCATCGC
>CAZTJD010000090.1:0-17167 GCA_964613985.1 uncultured Anaerolineales bacterium | reverse complement strand
GCCATTATCAGTCAGGACTTTTGATGCATGTACCTTTTCGTATAGATGAATCCCTTCCGCCTCAATAGCAGCAACCTCCCAATGATATGCGGGTAATTCTCCACGTGGTTTATCAAGAAGAAGGTAGACGCTTGCAGCTCCTAAACGGCGTGCGACCGCAGCAGCATCCAGGGCAGTGATTCCACCGCCAACAACTGCTACCCGGTTACCAATCGATATAGGTTCTCCTAAATTAATTTTTCTAAGAAATTTTGCGGCTGGGATTACACCTTCTGCATCTTCCCCCTCTATACCGAGTTTGTGCTCCTCGGAAGAAATACCGGTAGCAAGGCAAACGGCATGATATCCCTCCTCAAGCAAACGAGTGGGATCTTTAACTGGAGAGTTTGTCTTTAAGATAATACCCAATGACAAAATATCATCGATATCTTGCTGAAGAACACCTTTAGGAAGTCGATGGGCAGGGATTCCCACCCTCATCATTCCACCAGGTACTGGGAGGGCTTCGTACACCGTAACACCATACCCTAATTTTGCAAGATCATGTGCGGTTGTAAGACCAGCGGGTCCAGCACCGACTACTGCAATCCATTCTGGTCGGGTGCGAGGCGCGGGTTCAACCCTTTCTCGTCCGTAGGCTAGTGTATAATCGACCACAAAACGCTTGAGATCCATGATCCCAACTGAATCATCAACGAATTTGCGTGTACATTTGCTTTCGCAGGGATGGTGGCATGTGCGTCCACAAACACTTGGGAAGGGGTTATCTTCTTTGATTACCTTGAATGCCTCTTTATAGCGACCCTGTGCAATCAAAGCGATGTATCCTTGGGCTCTCTGCCCTGCAGGGCAGCCATCTCTGCATGGTGCAACGCCAATTTTATCGATTGCAAATGCTGATGGAACAGCCTGAGAGTAGAGTCTGTAGATCGCTTTGCGAGATTTTAACCCCTGCTCATAATCATCTTCAATTGACACTGGACAAACTTCTATACAGTCTCCACATCCAATACATTTGTTGGTATCGATATAACGGGGATGACGAATAATCGTGACATGGAAATTGCCGGCTTCTCCTTCGACACCTTCTACATTTGTGTTGGTGAGGAGTTCAATATTATCGTGGCGGCCTGTATCCACCAATTTAGGACTGATATTGCACATTGCACAATCATTGGTGGGAAATGTCTTATCAAGCTGTGCCATATGACCACCGATGGCTGATTTATCTTCAGTGAGGTAAACCTTGAAACCTTGATCAGCCAAATCCAACGAAGCTTGCATCCCAGCTATTCCCCCACCAACAACTAAAACTGACCCTATCGTTTTCATTTTTTCTGGAAACTGGGAAGTTGTTGCCTGTTCATTACTATCGTTAGTCATGGCTTTTCTCCCATTCTCTATGTGAAATTATCCTCGGAAGTATCCGATAACCATTCCTGCCGTTTCATTTCTGGGGTTTTCAAATTAATTGGAACTTTAACAGTAAATTTCGTACCGCAGATTACATCGTTATAGCGAATATTTTCCGCAAATATTTCTCCATTGTGGGCATCGATTATTTTCTTTGAAATGGATAAACCAAGGCCACTTCCAGGTGCGCCTCCCACATTGCTTGCACGATAAAAATCCTTAAAAATATGAGGTAAATCTTCTTCAGGGACTCCGGTGCCCTCATCTTCCACCTCAACGATCAGGTAGTCATCTTCATATCGTCCTCTGAATGTGACCGTGCTTCCTTCCGGAGAGTACTTGATGGCATTGTTGAGCAAATTTGTATAAACCTGGCGCATCCTTCTTCTGGCACCAACCATCGGTAAGAATTTTGGTGGAGCTTCAGACTTGATGCGAATATTTTTCTCAGCCGCAGATAACCTAGCATCATCGATCGATTCTCTACCCACTTCCCCTGGGTCAAACCATTGGAAATCCGCTTGAATCTCTTCAGGACGCATTCTAGCCAGATCGACTACATCTCCAATTAAACCCCTGAGGTCGAGGACGCGAATCAAACTTCGCTTCATCATACGTTCCTGTTTGGTGTTTAGTTCGCCTGCAAAACCGCCTAAAATTGTCCTGATGTAATTCTCAATAGCAGCCAATGGTGATCGCAGTTCATGGGAAACAACCGAAAGAAAGTAAGTTAATGTATCGATAGATCGTTTGTATCGCTGACCCACTACAGTAACTGTTCTATGAAGAACATGTAAACCTACTTCTGGATGTAATTCTAGATATTCGTATAAATTGGAACCATCAATAGCAATAATCCTGGTAGGTTCAATACACACTGCTGAGGTTGTATATACATGAGGTGATGCAATCGTTGAAAAACCAGCCATTTGACCTGGTCCAACATAATCAATTGTCGCGTTGCGAGGAGTAGAATGCCGACCGATTTGAACACGTTTTTCCAGTGCAATTTTTCCCCTCTCGACAATTAGCATTGTTTCAGCAGGTTCTCCCTCAGAAAAAACCTTATCGCCTTCCCGATAGGTGATTTCCCGGCAAAATTCTGCAATGGCAAATAAATGTACACTAGAAATATCCTCGAAGAGTTCAGCGTGTTTTAAACGATCCGCAAATATCGATAAGATGGTGGTCATCTTGAATTACCCGACTCGTTCTTGTAGGATGTTTTCTATCCTTTGAAGTAAGTTTGCTGGTTTTGCGGGTTTTTGAACATAACCTTGAATATCCATGCTCATCCCAGTTTCCAGTTCGTACCTGCGATAGCTGGCATCTTCAATCACTGTACTCAAGATTAAAATAGGAACGGAAGCATATTTGGGTGTGCTGCGCATTTCACGGATCACACCCCATCCATCCATCTTTGGCATGAGAAGATCCAAGATTAATAAGTCTGGAACCTCGTTAGCAACCATTACCATGCACTGTTTACCGTCCCGAGCTGTATCTAATCGATAGGGTTGGGTCTCCAGGATCATTAAGATACCCTCAATGATATCTGGATCGTCATCCACAATCAGAATATAAGGTTTGTCGTTCATAGGGTGCCCTCCTTTAGCACTGACTGCGAGACAATTAACTAAGCTTCGATGGAATTATATAAAAAATGTTTAGTGTCTCTATTCTTTTAGTTTAACCCTTTTTTTTTGTTTTTCTTCACGCGAAAAGTTTTTTAAAGGATTCGGTCCTAACTGTTTGATTTCTTCTGTAAATTCTGCAACCGACCAGGCAAATTGCCCCCCCATGGCGGCAGAAACATTTAACATTTGAATGCGTCTGCTTTCTAAACCGATTTCAGATAAAAGACCGCTGATGTATTCAACTCGTCGTCTTGCATTGGTATTACCTTCCAGGTAATGACAATCACCTGGCAGTCAACCCATTACCAGAACACCATCCGCTCCATCTTCGAGCGCTCTGAGGACATAGGTGACATCCAACTTTCCTGAACAGGGAAGTTCAATTATCTTAACGGAAGGTGGATACTCCAGGCGCATTGAACCAGCTAAATCTGCAGCCGCATAAGCGCAGTAATGACAGCAAAATGCTACAATCTCGGGGGTGAAGTTGTTTGTCATAGAGGTAGGTTTACCTTTGTTAATAGGTCAGTCAAATTCTGTCAATCGCCTACTACTTGGATGTTGTCCATAGGGATAAAAGATTGTTTTTCAAATAAGGCATCCAACTTTGTCAAAGTTTGAGCATCTGTATATTGCATTAATTGTATCGCTTGAGCAGGACATTCTGCAGCGCAAGAACCACAACCATGACAAACCGCAGGTTCAATAAAAGCTGCGCCAACAATTTCACCGACTCCCAGGTAAGTGTTTTTAATTTTAGGCACTTCGTATGGGCAAATTCGAACACAAGTAAGACAACCGACACATTTTAATGGATCTACCACAGCAACTCTCGAATTTGTTAACATCGTTTCTTGGGATAGAATCCCTGAAGCTCGAGAAGCAGCTGCCTGTGCTTGAGAAATTGTCTCATCGAGGAATTTGGGATAATGTGCTAGACCTGCCATAAAAACACCGTCTGCTGCAAAGTCTACAGGTCTTAGTTTTACATGGGCTTCCAAGAAAAATCCATCAATATCGGTTGATAGTTTTAATGTTCTAGCTACATTTTTGCTTGCCTGATGGGCAACAATTGGCATACTAAGAACAAGGTAATCTGGTTTGAGAAAGATCTCGCGACCAAGAATAGGATCCTTTACCTTGATTTCCACTCTATTGTTGGAAATTGAGTCTTGATTCCCAGGCAGATCTATTATTGTAACCTCAGGTTTTTGCTCGAACTCATAATGGATAAAACGGATACCTCTTTCACGAGCCCTGGTATAAATTCTTTCTCTAAAACCATAGGTGCGGATGTCTCGATAAATGATTGTGATATCTGCATTTGGGTTTAACTCTTTGAGTTTCAAGGCATTCTTTAAGGCTACAGTACAACAAATACGTGAACAATAACGTTCAGCTGGACCTACACAAAGAATCATCACAACGGATTCGGGAATTTTCTCAGTATAATGGTCGCTTGCCAATAGTTCTTCGAAATCTAATTGAGTAAGGATTCTTTCGCTTTGACCATAACCATATTCTGGACCTTTATACTCTTCTCCACCGGTTGCAACAACAATAACTCCATGTTGGACCTGGGTACGCTGGCTATTATTAAGTGTACTTGTGAAATTTCCTTTAAATCCTGTTGTCTCTAATAATTCTGTATTTAAGTGGATTTCAATTTGAGGGTGTTGTTTGACCTTATAAATTAATTCAGCTAGATATTCCTGGGGAGTCCACTGGATGTCAGTTTCATCTGGAGAAATGAAATATCGAAGATTCTTGAGGTTTCCTCCAAGACGATTCTCTCTTTCAATTATATGTACTGGAAATCCTTGCTCCGCCAGGGTTAAAGCAGCAGACATGCCAGCAGCTCCGCCGCCGATGATCAATGCAGCATTGTTGACTGGGACTTCAGTAACTGTTAATGGTTCCAGTTTGACTGCCTTAGCAACAGCCATATGGGTAAGTTTTTTTGCTTTCTCGGTAGCTTTTTCCCAATCGTTAGAATGGACCCAAGAGCATTGGTTACGAATGTTCGCCATTTCGAATAAATGGGGATTTAATCCTGCCTGGCGAATTGCATCCTGGAATAATGGTTCATGCGTAATCGGTGTGCAGGAAGAAACAACAACACGGTTCAGGTCCAATTCCTTAACCTTTTCAATAATATGAGCAATTGTATCCTGTGAACAGGTATATAAATTGTTTTCAGCATGAACGACACCTGGCAGTGATTGTGCATATTCAGCGACAGCCGGAACATCAAGGTAACCACCAATATTGCTGCCGCAATGGCAAACAAATACACCTATTCTAGGGTTCTCATTTGAAATATCTTTTTCTGGAGGATATTCTTGCTTAATAGCAAGTGTATTTCTTGCTGGTGCTAATATGCTTGCAGCACAAGCAGCCGCACCGCTAGCCTCTGTTACAGTCTCTGGAATATCCTTTGGTTCTCGGAAAGGACCAGCCACATAAATTCCTTGCCGAGTTGTCCGAAGAGGATCGAATAATGTTGTATGGCAGAAACCATAATCATCCAACTCAATTCCTAATTGGTGCCCAAGAGATTGAACAGATTCAGATATTTCCATACCGACTGATAACACGACTAAGTCAAATAGATCTTCAACAATTTCATTTTTACCTTCATATGGTGAAGAATATCGAACAATTATGTTTCCTGTCAAAGGATCTTCTTTTAAGGCACTGATTCTGCAGCGTGTATATTTAACACCGTATTTCTTTTCAGCCCGACGATAGTATTCTTCATAGCCCTTACTATATGCCCTGGTATCCATGAAGAACACCTGACAAAATACATTGCCATCACCATTTCCTGATAAAGCTTCAGCTCTGGCATGCTCAACCGTCATGATGGCTTCTTTGGCAGCGTACATACAACATACCGATGAGCAATAATCGTGACTTTGATCCCTGCTACCAACGCACTGAATAAATGCAATTCTTTTAGGGGCAGACTCGTCCCCTGGTCTCATCACATGACCTATTGTCGGACCACTGGCAGAGAGCATCCTTTCCAGTTGTAAGGAAGTAATTACATTTGGAAACCTACCCAACCCAAACTCTTCGGAAAGGCTTGAATTGTAGATCTGGTAGCCAGGTGCTAGAATCAATGCACCAACATTAATATCCTTCTCTTGAGGTATATCATCATGGATGATTGCATCACGTCCACATGCAAATGTACATGACATGCACTCGGAGCAAATTCCACACGATAAACACCTGGCAGCTTCTGCCATGGCACTTTCATCATCGTATCCAAATTCAACTTCGGAAAAATTATTAATTCTTTCCTCAACAGGTTTTTCTGGTAAGGGAATACGTGGTCTTGGCGTGATGAGTCCTTGTTGGATACGAGATTTAATATCCTGCTTCGACAACTGAACAACTGGCAGTTTGGGTTTACGTGGAGGTTCGAGATGTTTGCCTTTCAAATAGCGGATGATTGATCTTGCTGCTGTGTGTCCACTATCAACTGCCTCGATAACAAATGCTGTACCCGAAACACTGTCTCCTGCCGCAAAAACACCTTCGCGGGTGGCAGCTAAAGTGTTTGGATTTATAGCGATTGTCTGTCTGTTGGTTATTCCTACACCAGCATCAGCAGGTATGAATGCAAGACCAGCCCGTTGACCAACAGAGAATATAACCGTGTCACAATCAATTAGGTGTTTAGAATCTGGTACTTTCTCAACCACCAATCGCCCAGTCTCATTGAATGAAAACGAGTCAACTAACATACACTCGACACCCCTGACTCTGCCATTTGGATCTCCAAAAATTTGTTCAAAAGAACGACTAGGATGTAGATGAACCCCCTCTTCCTCAGCAGCATTCACCTCCCAGGCATGAGCGGGCATTTCCTCCCTGTTCTCGAGGCAAGCCAGGTGCACTTCTTTTCCAAGTCGCACAGCAGTTCTGGCGCAATCGACAGCGACATTTCCGCCACCAAGGACTAATACTTTCTCCCCGAGTTCATTCTTTTTATTATGTAATCGTATTGCCTTACCCTGTCCATTACTATATTTACCTAATCGTACATCCCGAAGGAAAAGTGTGTTAATTAGTACGCCATCCAGATTGGCTCCAGGAATCGGCAGGCGAATACCTTCGTGCGCACCGACGGCGATTAATACAGCATCAAAACCCTGGGTAAATAACTGATCCATATCGTCGATGCGGTGGTTTAGACGCAAATCTACTCCAAGGTCAATGATATCCTGAACTTCCCTTTCGATAATCTCTGTAGGCAACCGGTATTCTGGAACACCAAGACGGAGCATTCCTCCAGCCACAGGCATGGCTTCAAATACAGTTACGGGATATCCATCAAGGATGATATCTTGAGCGGCGGTTAATCCACAAGGACCAGCTCCAATGATGGCTATTTTCTTATCAGGATATCTAATTTCTGCTGGTTCGACTGGAAGGCGTTGCTTTGCATATACTTTGTCAGTAACAAATCGCTTAAGTGCTCTTATATTTACTGGTTCATCAACAAGACCTCTATTACAGGCGTCCTCGCATCGATGGTTGCAAATCCTTCCACAAATTCCAGGGAAAGGATTATCCATTTTGATAACTCTCATGGCGTTATCCCAACGCCCTTCCCTTATTAACGCGATATAACCTTGAGCTCTCTGACCAGCAGGACAGGCATCGCGACATGGGGCAATGCCTTGTTTTTCAATTGCATAAGCATTTGGTACTGCTTGTGGGTATAGTTTAAAAATAGCTTTACGGTTCGATAGCCCTTCATCGAACTCACTAGGTATTGTAACTGGACAAACATCTACACAGTCATTGCAGGCAACACATCTTGAAGGATCGATGTAGCGAGGTGCTGAGCGAGTTCGCACCACAAAATTCCCCGCTTCTCCAGTGACATCAATAACTTCGGTATTGGTCAGTATTTCAATATTAGGATGTGCTCCAGTTTCAACAAGTTTAGGGGATATTGTACACATTGCGCAGTCATTTGTTGGGAATGTTTTATCAAGCTGCGCCATTTTCCCGCCAATTGCGGATTCTTTTTCAATTATGTAAGCCTTGAACCCCTGTTCAGCTAATTCGAGAGAGGCTTGTATACCGGCAATTCCACCTCCCACGACCATAACCGCGCCAACTGGTTCTTTTTTGTTTGCAGGTGTGTTGATGTGCGTCATTGTTCTTGTTTGTCCTGTGTGCGGCTAAGTTTCTTGAATAACCAATAATTCAACATGTTAAATAGCAAACGATGAACTTTTGATACAAATCCAGGTTTGTAATTTGTTCACAAGAGTAATTTCTTAAGAAATTATTATATATGAATTTGGATAACACATTCGAGAAAGCTACAATGTAAGCTTCTCTATTAATCCTAACAGATTGAGGCAATTTTCAGGATTTCATTGCCTGAAATAATTAGCCCATTGTAGCAAAGGGGTTCAGGCCTGTCAATCAGTCTTTAATTATATAAATCATATGTACTTTGTCATAATATAATAATACCCATTAATCGTTCTATAATGCATTGATATCTACAATTCCATAACGGATGGCAGTAATTGCTGCTTGGGTACGGTCTGACACCCCAAGCTTTTTAAAAATATCGCTTGTGTAATTTCGGACAGTCCCTTCGGTCAGGTATAATTTTTGAGAAATATCCGCATTTGTTAGACCTTGGGAAATTAGGTTCAATATTTCAAGTTCTCTGTCGCTTAAATTAAATGTTGTTGTTTGAGGTTCCTTTGCTTTCTCTGTTGATATTTGAGATAAAACTTTAGGACCTACACTTGGATCTATAAACGATTTTCCCTGGGCCGTTCCCTTAATTGCCTTAATTAATTCTTTTGGAGTAGTGTCTTTCAGTAAATAACCGTCCGCGCCACCACGAATAGCATCGAAAATCCATTCATCATCATCGTATGTAGTTAATATCAAAACATTAATATTGGGATATTTTTCTTTGATTTTTCGGGTTGCAACTACGCCATTCATAATTGGCATTTTCAAATCCATCAATACCAGATCGGGTTGTTCATCCTCAATTTTTGACAATGCGTCTGCCCCGTTAAAGGCTATCTGAATCACTTCCAATGAAGGATCGGTACTTAATATACGGGAAAGTCCTTCAGTGACGATAACCTGGTCATCACAAATCATAATTTTCATCATGCTATTCTTGATTCCATAAAGGTATAGATAATTTTATTATTGTGCCTTGTTCTTCATTACTTAATACAGAAAAATCTCCACCCATTAATTCTGTTCGTTCGATAATTCCTCTTAAACCGAGTTTTTCAGTTAGGTCGACCTCTTTGATATCAAAACCGATACCATCGTCAGATATAGATAAAAAAAGGTGTTGGTTTGATTGTTCAAATATTATCTCCACATTATGAGCAGAAGCATGTCGGATGATATTCTGAAGGGCTTCCTGTACAATCCGAAAGATACTTTGTTCAAAATCAGGCGTAATATTCGGGATTATTTCCGGCATCCTCAATTTAAGATCGAACTCTCCTCGAGCTTTTGCCTCTGATGCTAAATCTTTAATAGCTAATTGAAACCCAACTTCTTCGATACGTTGGGATCGTAAAGATTTTAACGCACGGCGTGTTTCAGCCAAACCTGCTCTTGTATTTTCTAATGACTGGTCCAACATATTATGAATTTCAACCTGTTCAGGTGGTATCATTAATTTTATTGCTTCAAGGTTCACCGCCTGACCGCTGAGCGTATGTGCGAGCGTGTCATGGAGTTCTCTTGCAATCCTGTTTCTCTCTCGACTAGTCGCTAACTTTTCAAGGGTTTGTGTATATTCACTAAGTCGGACGTTAGCCAGAATGAGTTCCTTTCGTTGAGCATATTGGACTGCAACAAGGCGATTCACAATCAAACCAACTGTACCAATGGAAAAGGCACGAATTAATGGACCGCCTAAAATAAGGAAAGCATCAATACTTAATTTATTGATATGGGGAATTAGTACGAAAAGTTCCACGTAAGTTGAGAAGAGGACAATTAGAATTACATACCGAAATTTATATTGCCAAGCGATGAGTATAATTGGGACAATAAGGATTGGGAGTATTAACCAACTACGAGTAATGATGTTCCAAATGTTTTCCTGGGTATCAGCCAGATAGATCAGATTGCTGAAGATTGGAACAACAGTGGCGTTTATTAGCGCTATTGGTAAAAATAATCTCCGAAGTTTAAGCCTGAACCAGTTGATGGATAGGTAGATTAACTGAATTAGATTTGTTCCGAAATTTAAATAGGCTTGAACCTGGGTGAGTGAGTCTCCTTCACCTGTTTGTATCGCCGTAAAAATTACCGTGACTGCAAAATAAATCATCGCCATCCCGGTAAAGTACCGAAATATTTTTAATAAATTTAAACGGGTGTCTGAGTTCACAGGCAAATCATATCACAGACTTTTAAAGTGTAACAAAAATAAATTAACAGTTATCGTTTTCATGACGGGCGTCACCTGATTGATGAAATCTGACACCTGATTAATCGTTTATGAAGAAATTATAATCAGCAATGTAGTGAGATTTTATGATAATTAAATTTTTAAAACAGTAAAATCGCATAATATTAAAAGTGATGATTCAAGGAGAATTTTTATAGATG
The DNA here is from genome assembly GCA_964613985.1 of uncultured Anaerolineales bacterium. Lineage (GTDB taxonomy): Bacteria > Chloroflexota > Anaerolineae > Anaerolineales > UBA11858 > CAZTJD01. The sequence goes on along the minus strand of CAZTJD010000090.1, from coordinate 6,479 downwards.
GTAAAAAAAGTCTTAGTAACTGGTGCGTCGGGTACAGTGGGGTATGAGGTCATTCAGGAATTAACTCGACGAGATCGATATGTTATTCGCATCTTATGCCTCGATAGAACTTATGAACGGAGATTGTTCTCACCGCAGAAAGACAAAATTGATATTGTTTGGGGTGATATTAGGAATATTCATGATGTACAAGATTCAATCAATGGTGTTGATTTCGTTATCCACACGGCGGGTATTATTCCCCCACTTGCGGACCAAAATCCAGGATTGACATATCAGGTAAATATGGAGGGGACAAGGAATTTAGTCGAAGCGATGAAGTGTGAAGACGAACCACCAAAAATCATTTTCACATCCTCAATTTCTGTTTATGGAGACCGGATCGAAAATCCCCTCATTTCCGTGGATGATCCAATAAATCCCAGCAAGGGAGATGTATATGCCAGGTCAAAGATTGCTGCGGAAGAAATTATCCAGGAGGCTAAAGTCCCCTGGTACATTTTTCGATTATGTGGAATCCTTGCCCGTAATTTTAAAATCCAACCATTGATGTTTCATATGCCTCTGGACACTGCATTAGAATGGTGTCATCCTGAAGATGTGGGATATGCGCTTGTTGAAGCTCTGGAACATCAATTGTTAACAGGACGAATATTCAATTTGGGTGGTGGGGAGAAATGCCGGATTAAGGCAGGAGATTTCCTGGATGATATGTTTGATATTTGGGGTTTAGATGCAGATATCCTCCCAAAATATTCTTTTGCAATTCAGAACTTTCATTCTGGTTATTATGAAGATGGACACAGATTAAATAATGTACTCAATTTTCAGAAGAAGACTTTGCTAGATTACTATGAGTATATAAGTACCAAAATCTCTCCGCTACAGAAGTTCCTTGTTAGGTCCATCCCAAGGAATATCATTAGACGATGGCTTATCAGTATGTCTGAACCTTTGAACGCTATAAAAAAGAATAATGAAGTTTTGATTGAGCGCTTCTATGGTTCACGAAAGAAGTTTAATGATTTAGTGGCGAATGCCTGAAAAATAAATCCTGGTTTCGGAGTGTAACGGCTGCTGTAATAAGGCAAATGAGACCAGCCGCGTCAAAGAAGATAAACCTTTGAAGCGAGTTGATTAATATTTGGGAGGAAGGGGGTACTGATAATGTTATGAATGCCTCACCTGTTAATCCTATTGTTTGCATCACAATAGCTTCATACAGGGATGTTCTAAATCTTGTTGGATGGATAAAAGCAGTGATATAGGGGATATTCCACATGAGGAACAAGACACCTAATCCCTTTAACGCTGCTATTCCTGGATAGCCAGATAACTCAAATGCTGGTGCATAACAACCCGGAGCAAACAAAAACGATAGAACACATTGCAAATTAATTGTCAGGACTAATCCAATAAGAAAACGCCCGATATTTAGCTTATCCATTTTGTATTATAGAGGGGTAGAGAGGAATTATTTTCTCAACTTTTACTGGGAAGAAGTAATATCGCTTCACCTTCAATAACAATCGTATTTTCCTGGTTTGTACAGATGGTCTGGATCGTCGCAATTGGTTTATCTAATCTAAGATTTGTGATCGTGGCAGTAGCTGTAATCTCATCATTGATAAATACTGGAGCTTTGAAATTCAGCGTCTGTTTGATATAGATACTTCCAGGGCCAGGCATATGCATTCCCAGGACTGCCGAAACCAATCCGCTAACAAGGATGCCATGAACAAGACGCTTCTTAAAACGGGTAGTTGAGGCATATTCGTCATCAAGATGGATTGGGTTTTTATCTCCGGTAATGTTTGCAAAAGCAATTACATTTTCTTCTGTGAACTTTCTTGTAAATGAAGCACTATCACCAGTTTTCCACATCTCTTCTCCTTCGTAAAATGATCGATACATTTTCTACTTATTTTTTAAACTTCTCAGGAAGTTTGTAATCTGTTGTTATACAACCTGAAAGATAATCATCCCTTTTTACGAATTCAGCATCATTCCCCTTGTGCTAATCCTTTGGGTCCGATTATCTTGTCTAATCCTCTCTTGCGAGTCCAATTAAATGACGCTTCGAAAAGCAAATAGGATACTTGTATATCATTTACTGATTCATAATAACAAAAAAACCAGTGTTTTCCTCGGCGTATTTTTTTGAAACGTTGGTTATCAAGGAACGTGATTCTTCCAATAACCTTTTCATCATCTTCTACTACGAAAGATGCAGCCTTGGAGTGTTCATAGAAAGGATGAGTTCGTTGGTTGAGGAAAAATTGCATCCCCGTAATTATTGGAGGAACCCAATTCGCATAATTTCTATATCAGTGTTTTTCCGTGTCTATTTTACAAGTGTTTGGTAGCAAAAAAAACTTTATGTCTGGAAATAATTCTTAATGGTTTCAGTAATAGTGAATTTCTTCATGTAATTTGTGGTGTTTTCAGGTATGAAACGCCTTGGATTTGATACGAATTGATAAATTGCATTTGATCTGGTCACATTATCTACCGCTAATAATTCTAACAAACTACTAGTTACTGGAGGGTAGGGAAGAATTTTTTCAATAATGGTAACAATAATTTTAATTAAATATTTTGGAATAGGGATGAAAATCCGGTTGGCATCAATAGCATTTAATGTTCTACGCTCGATTTCATAAAGGGTGAGTATTTCTGGTCCTCCCAATTCGAATTCTTTGTGAAATGTGTTTTGATCATCTAGAGATTTTACGACTGATTCAGCAACATCATCTACCCAAACCGGTTGGAACCTGGCATCCTTATCAATAATTGGAAAAACAAGCGGAGTAATTTTTGCTAATTTGGCAAATGTATTGGCAAACTCATCTTCGGGACCCCAAATAACTGAAGGTTTAAAAGTTGTCCAATTCAAATCTGAATTTTCAACAAGCTCTTGTGCTTTCCCTTTAGATGCCAGGAAGCGGTAAGGTAATCGTGAATCAGCGCCTAGTTGAGATATATTAATAAAACGACTTACTCCTGCCCTTTGTGAAGCCTGGAGAACATTCTTAGTTCCTCTCGTATTGATTTCCTCATAAGTCAAGTCACCTTTTTCAATTGCGATGGCTACAGTGTGGATGACGGCAGCAGCATCATCAAATGCGGAACCAAGCGTTTCGGGTCGGATCACATCTGATTCAAAATACTCAATTTCCTGGTTCCTAAGTCTTGCTTCTTTATTTGCACGATCTATATCCCGCACCAAAACTCGTACAGGGTAACCTTGCCGCCTTAATTGTTTACCAATGTGACTTCCCAGAAAACCAGTACCACCTGTGACAACAATCATGACATTTTTCCAGTGACAGTCTTCGTTTTTTCTAGAGCAGCTATTGCGATCTTATTTTCATTTCCTAGAATTTGATTTGCAATCGAATAGTATTCTGATAAATATGTTTTTAAAGAGGTTCTTTTAATTTGTTTGGTTGAAATTAATTCATCTATCCAACTTACCTCTGAGATTATCAAATCTGCATTTCCGAGGATTATTATTGCCTCAATAATCTGTGAGAGGAAATGATTTGCTTCTTCCAGGTAATTCATTAAGTCATTTTCACTACCAAATTTCCTTGCAACCTGATATTCAATCGCAGCACGTATCTCATTATATTGATTGAGTTCTTTTTGATATTCAGTTTGACTTCTAGCGACCTTTGGGATAGGAGGTGGAGAGAAGAGTAACTTCTCTATCATATCCACAGCCGTTTTTAAGTTGTTCCCTAAATAATTCCCAGGGATTATCTTCAATATTCCAGGATTTTGATTGAATATCAAACCCCCATATGCAAAGGGATAATTATTTTGAGCTAAATAGTTGGCTGGCTCTAAAAGAGAAGCAGCTGAAGGGAGTTGCTGGGCTGTCATAACTACAAGATTAGGGTTAACAGAATCAACAGTCTCTTTAAATCGAGCCATTGGAACATTGGCACCCAGATAGACTACAGCCCAACCACGCTGCCTAAGCAACAATGAAATCGTAAGAGAAGAAATGGTGTGTTCCTCCCCTGGTGGACATGCTATTAATATTTTTTCATTTCTTGTTGGAGCTGATGTAGAAGCGATCAAGGCGTTTAATCGGCGTATCACAAGGGAAGATGCAAAGTGTTCTTGTTGAACAGAAACTTCTCCCTGATACCAGGAATTGCCAATTTCTGCTAAACCAGCGAGGAAAATATCAAAGCAAACAGTTTCAACTGGGTAAAGAGCAAAAGCATAATTTGCCGTGTTTACAGCAGAAAATTCATCAAACCTTACACAGGCATTAACCCATCGTTCTCTTAATTCATTTATTGCTGGTGTGTCTTCAAACTGAAGAGTGTCAATTTTCTCAACAGGTGTTCCAACCGGTTTTAACAAAAATGGGTCTTGTCCATTGCTAACCATCTGGTTCCATAAATCGACTGCATGACTGATTCGAAGTCCTTCTTTCTGTCTTTCAACAAGCCATTGAACAGTGGCAATATCTCGTTCCGAGTATAATCGATGCCCACCTTCTGTTCGTGAAGGGTCAGGTAATCCATAGCGTCTCTCCCAGGCCCTCAAGGTGTCGGGTTTTACACCTGTATCACGGACAACAACATTCAGGTTATAAGTTGGTATAGTTTTCATGTTTCATACGTTTTTCTTTTTATCTTATCATACAAAATTGGCGATGTCAATATATTGTACAGGTATTATACGTATTTTATTTCCAATAATGTTGGCAATGATTCTAAGAATCTAAAAATGTAAAAGGCTGACATAATAGTTTAGAATATAAATTGTAACGAAGATAAACAAAACTGCATCTAAACAAATAAAGGACAGTGAGAGCATTTAATTTTGGAGTGTATTCACCGAAATATAGACCAAAGATATATATTGAAGAAGAGGGTTGTGATGCCCCAAAAAATAGCAGTTATTGATTACCAAAAGTGTATACCTGAAAAATGTGAAAGGGGGATTTGTTTAGCATCAAATGAGTGTGAAAGAAGGGTGTTAAAACAGGAAGAACCGTATGAGATGCCTGACACACCATTGATGTGTGCAGGTTGTGGCGTTTGCGTACAAGCATGTCCTGCGGGGGCAATTAGAATGATGTGAATTACCAAAAAATGTTGCGTATAGTCCACTTGTTTTCTATAGGATTTAAAATTTCTCTTTGAAATGGAAGGGAATCTAAAATACTATACGACTTAGAGGCTTCTGAATGTATTCGAATCATTTTATTTTTTCAAGAATCGACTGAATAATTTTACATGTTTTCGCAGGATCAGTTGTGGGGGACCCACCTTCGGCATGAAACTGAGATCCACCCCCGTTACCGCCAAGTAAGTTAAAAGCTTCTTTAAGAATAGAGTCTGCATCAATATCATCCAGGTTAGAAGACCTTGAACATATAAGGTTTGTACGATCATTTTTATTTCCTGCTAAGATGGCAATTGTATTGGGATATTGGCAAAGTAGCTTAGCCAGCATTTGAAGATCATCGATTGGACGATCTTCAAAGTAGGAGAATACTCTTATTAATCCATTCTTCTCACCAGTTTGCCCCCAGATTTTTTCTGCTTCTTTTGTAAGTAAATTAATTTTCAATTTTTTGTTCTCGAGTCGGTATGAATTTAATTTTTCCCCCATCCGTTTTACAGTTTGGGGTAGGTCATTCAGATTTATAGTTAGATCACTGATTGTTAAATTGGTAATATTCCATAAATTTTGGTAATGCTGAAGGCAACGTTTTCCACACACGAAATGTACCCTCAATCCACCTTTGTAACTTTCATTTCTAATTATTTTTAACATACCTATTTCACCCGTTGATTCAACATGGGTGCCGCCACAAGCGGATAAATCAAAATCACCAATTTTTACTACCCGAATCGTTTCCAGTTTTTGTGGGAGTTTACGAAAAGAATAATCACTTATCTCATCATATCCAATATAGTTGATCTCAATAGGGTGGTTTTCCCATATCAACTGGTTTGTATTGTTCTCGATATGTATTATTTGAGAATTTGATAATTCCTTAATATTAAAATCAACTGTCGTGGCTTGTCCCCCGATGTGAAAACCAATCGTATTTGCCTTGATTAAGTCTACGAAAACAGCCGAGAGGAGATGCTGACCTGTATGCTGCTGCATATGATCAAAACGTCGTGACCAATAAATGATACCCTTGATTTGGTTTGATGTTGGAAAGGCTTCGACCTTATGCCAAATCTCTTCTCCCTTTTCCCAGACATCTACCACTTTTTTCCCATCTATAGTTCCTAAATCGCAAGGTTGTCCTCCCGATGTAGGATAGAATGCAGTTTGATCAAGGCAAATTAGATTTCCGTTTTTAGTTTTTTCTTTCTTAATTATATTTGCATCGAACTTAATTAGTTTTGAATCGCGATAATAGATTCTCTCGACCATATTTCACCAGCTGTTCTATGTCAATAATTTTACCTGATCGGTTTGAATAATGATTGATA
>CAZTJD010000089.1:0-17301 GCA_964613985.1 uncultured Anaerolineales bacterium | reverse complement strand
ATCCAAATTAGCTGTATGTTAAAGAATCCGTACAGTCAATAGAAAGTAATCTATTCGTAATGAAATTGATATTCGAATACCTTAAAGCAGATTATATTATACTAATCTCTCTCGAATTTGCGAACTGATATAGTCCATGATCGCCACTACCACGGCGATTGCCAGCATCTGCACACTGGCTGCCCGGTAATTGAGCAAATTGATATTTTGCTGTAAGAGGAAGCCAATCCCACCACCGCCGACAAAACCAATGATGGTCGACATGCGGACATTAATATCCCAGCGGTACATGGTGAAGGAGATGTAGGGGGGAATGATTTGCGGGACGACCGCATACACAATGGTTTGTAAGCTGTTTGCACCCGTTGCCTGGACAGCCTCGAGAGGGCCAGGGAGGATGCTTTCTACCTGTTCAGAATAGAGTTTGGCAAGCGCAGCGATGGTATGGAGAGCTAACGCCAGAGAACCTGCAAACGGACCGATCCCTACCCAAATTACAAAAACAATCGCCATAACCAGGGGTTCAATGGAACGCGTAGCATTCAGGATTGTACGGGTGATGAAATAAAGTACCAGGCCTGTGGGCAGTGGGTGTTTAGCAGGAATCCAGAATGCGAGAAGAATTCCTAGAACGGCGCCAATGCTTGCAGGCCAGTATAAGGTACTGGCAAGATTATTGATTTGATAAAACCAGTCAATCACACCTCCAAGTAAAGCAAACAGTAGCGCTACTGCTACCGCAGACACAACGATGTTTATCCCTTTGACGGCTCTTCCGGGAAGCTTATCATTGGCGTTCTGTCCTAGTTTTCCTAATGTGCTGCCAATCACTGCTCCAACTATCACAGCTCCAATTCCTGGGGTTAGCATGGTAACTATTTCACCAAGCTGGAAAACCAGATTGCCGATAAACCCAAAAATTCCTAGTGGGGGTATCAACGCTTTTCCAATCGAACTGCATAGATTACCCAGGAAAATGAAGCAGGAAATTCCTAAAATATAAACTACCAGGTAGACAAAAATCCTAAGTATCCGGGTTATCATCACATTTGAAATGGATTGAATCGCACTCATACCAAAGCGAGTGAGTAAAACTATTATTGAGATGCCGACGATGATACCTAGAAAAGGAATCCATAAGTTATCCATTAGAGGCAGCAACAAAGCGTTTATCCATCCCGTAAGTGTGATTCCCAACCACATCCCAACTGGCCAGCCGACCAGGGACAGGGCGGTGCTGGTCACAGGACTTTTACGGTCGATCATAAGGTTGCGAGCAGCGACAAAACTGACGGGTATTGAAATGATGGTCCCTATTGTGGTCGCTAATAAGGCGATAAATACAGTCTCGATGATTTTCGACCAGGTAGCTTTTGCTGTTCTGGTGAGCATGGGATTGCCAACCTCGACCTTTGTTGTGGCACGAATATACTGAGCTTCTACTACAGGTTGACGATTGGGTAGTTCAACCTCCATGGAGAAATAACCTTGATTGTCGGATTGGTAATTCCCCAGTTGTTTCTTAACACCAGATGCTGTGATGAAATTTACAGGTCCTCTTGAATTAGGCAGTAAATCGAATCCCTCGACTGTAATCCTTTCTTTAGCAGAGCCACAAGGAACATTCGGCATTAGGTAGGGTTCACCTGGCTTTATTTCAGGGAGCTGGAGCGGTAGATCCTCCGGACATGGGAGATAGAATGGCACTTCAATATCCGTTTCCAAAGTTTCATATTCAAGGATGTCTGGTCTGACGAGAAATCGTAAAACTCGCTTCAATTGAGTGAGTCTGTCTTCAGAGCGGGTGGTTTCGAAATTGACATCAGTAACCTGAAAACCATATGCATAAACAATAATCACAATAATAACAGCTGCGCCGATGCCAAGTGACCTGAGTAAAGAAGGCTTTTTCTTTTCCATATCTACTCTTCCCTAGCCGACTCGTTCGGCATCCTGACCATAAATCTCTTTGAATTTTTCATCATCGATCTCTTGAGGGGCTCCATCGAACACCAATACGCCATCGTTGAGGGCTATTGCCCGATCAGCATAACGGTGTACCAGGTCGAGAAAGTGCAGACTGCATAGGACCGTAACCCCATCTTCCTGGTTGATGGTTTCCAGGTATTGCATAATACTGTGTGCTAGAACGGGATCGAGGCTAGCGACTGGTTCATCCGCCAGGATCATTTTGGGTTGCTGCATCATCGCCCTGGCAATCCCGACGCGCTGCTGCTGCCCGCCACTTAGCTCATCTGCTCGTTTGTTTGCCTGGTCTGCTATTCCAACCCGCTTTAACTGTCTAATTGCCATTTCTGTATCGCTTTTTGGGAAACGATTGATGAGACTCATAGCAGGATTTACGTACCCCAACCGACCAGCGAGGACATTGGTAATCACCTTGGAGCGAGTGACCAGGTTGAAATGCTGAAAAACCATCCCGATTTTACGGCGAATCCGCAGCATTTCATCCTGACTTGCTGCAGTGATGTCCTCTCCATCCCAGATGATCTGCCCGTCCGTTGGTTCGATCAAGCGGTTGATGCAACGCAAAAGGGTAGATTTCCCCGACCCGCTTAACCCGATTATTGCCAGGAATTCACCCTGTTGAACTGTAAAGCTGACACGGTCTAACGCTTTTACATCGCCCTCATAAATTTTTGTAAGATTATTGATTTCAAGCATAATGGGAAATTTTTTTTCAGCCCCGAACGGAACGTCCGGGGCTGAAGATAAAGATTGGAGTTGATTGATTGTTAGTCGAGAGTCTCGAGGGTAATACCTTGTGCTTCCATCAGCAAGCGTACACCGTCGAAATTCTCATCATAGATCGGGGCAGCACCAGTCCAGTCGTAAAAGCTCTCGTTGCACAGCGTTGCTTCACAGGCCTCGGACCCAACATAAGCGATGATGGCATCCATAATCACCTGCTTCAAGTCTTCCGGAAATTCTGGCGAGAAGGACATTGTGTCGTTGGGAATCTCCCCGGAGAGGGTCAGGATGCGTACTTTCTGAACAACGTCGGGTGCTTCTGCCATGATAGCAGCACGGGCATCCAAAATACGGTAACCATCGCACATAAGATGGTCATCGGCATCGACCGCACAGAGATCTACAACATCATCAGGAACATCTGGAGCCATATCTGTCGTCCAGGTACCTTCAGGTAACAAAGGTGCACTGAAGTAAGCCGTGGCTACATCCGCCTCACCGTTGTAGACAGATCTGACAGCTTGTGGGTGACCACCAGCCTCTACCGTTTCTGCAAAGGTTATACCTAAATCATCCCAAATGGCTGATGGGTATAGGTATCCGGAGGTCGATCCAGCATCTGGATAGGCCCAGGTGGTTCCTTCAAGGTCTTCGAGGGTCTGGATATCACTGTCGCGCCCTACATAGAACGCGGTCCAGTACACATTCCAGCCATAACGAACCGAAGCGAGCCCAGGTTCCACACCACACAGATCGCTGGCTAAAGCATAACCCATCGCTGGGATGAAACCGATTGTATCCGTGGGTGATGCACACATTTCCTCGATCGTTGCTGCGTAGGATGTTGGTACACTGACTTCAAAGTAAAGACCTGTGGCTTCGTTAAGGGCCTGCTCGATGAGGCTTCCACTTTCAATCATGAAGTCGACATCCACGGAGGGGACGAACAGGACTTTGATCGGCATGCTCTCATCGCCTAAGGTTGGCTCAGGTGGGAAGAGATCATCGTAAGTAATGCCGAAATCAGGGCCGAAGTATACCGCATTGACACCCTCGAGAAAGCCGTTCTTCATTAATTCTTCAAGAGCCATGTTCACGGGTTCTACCAGGTCGCTGCCTTTTGGATAAAGAAAACCTAGCTGGTCACTGGATAGGGAAGGACCAACCAGCTTTAGAGCCTCAGCATTCTCGCCCATGTAACCCTGACCGGCAGTCTCGTCGATGATGACGGCATCGATGTCACCTGAAATGAGAGCCTGTACAGCAAAAGGAAATTGCTCGAATGCTTGGATCCGATCTGCAGGTAGATACTTCGAAGCAGTCTCGTAGTTCGTGGTACCAGTTTGGGTTCCAAGCTTAAGGTTTTCATCATTGACGATATCATCGATGCTCTCGATTCTGTCTTCATCAATTCGAACTAAAAGACGTTGTTCGATAGCCATATAACCCATCGAGAAATCGACGATTTCCGCACGGTCATCGGTGATCGTGACTCCATCGGCACCAGCATCGAATTGCCCATCTGCAACTGCCTGGATCATCCCCTCCCAGGCTGCTTCTGTGTAAACCGGCACACAATTAAGAATATTGCAGATCTCATCCCAGACATCGTAGTCCCAACCAGACGGTTCCCCAGTATCGGGATCGATATAATTATAGGGCAGGTAAGCATTTTCGATTGCAATGATGACCTCGCGCCCACCCAGGTCTGGAAGCCCCACCTCTTCGACGGGTTCTTCTATTACTTCTGTAGGTTCTTCCACTGGTTCTTCAACAGCAGGTTCCTCCACTACAGGAGCAGATGTCTCTGTTGCAGCCCCACAGGCAACCAACAATAAACTGCTGATTACCAGCAGGGCAAGAATCCATAGGTATTTCTTCATTCTCTTATCTCCTTTTTATCGATATAGGATTTGTTTTGACTGAAGTATATTCAACCAGTCTTTTCAAGGATAAACGATTATGTGAAAATATTCAAGTATCCTGGTTTTATTGCTATGTTTACCTCCTTTCCTGATGCTATGATGGTATGCTTACGACTATTATAATCCATATTATATAACAAAAATAAACCTCCACACTACCAAGGATTCTTTATTTAAATTAGAGAATCGCAAAAGAATCGAACTTTGTTAGGTTTGGCGATATCCCTTTCCAATCAGGTTGTGAAAATTCCGGATAGATACATATAACCCGATTTTACTTGAGAAAAAAAGAAGAGCAAATTTTATCATTGATTTTATTGGTTTTTATTAATTTAATTTGAGATCGAATAATGTAGCTATCTGATTGGAAAAAATATTTTGCTGTTTTTTTTTATCTTTTCTAGAACTATGTTAAAATCCCTTGAGATCATCGAGACGTCAGGAGTATAAAATGTTAACCTCAGAAGAGAAATCCGATTTCATCCGCGAGGCGATCAAAGACGACTTTGAATCGGGACGGTTTGATCATGTCCACACTCGTTTTCCTCCAGAGCCAAATGGTTTCCTCCATATTGGGCATGCCAAGGGCATTTATATCAATTACGGTGTTGCTGAGAGTTTTGGAGGAAAATATAATCTTCGTTTCGACGATACAAATCCCGTTAAAGAAGAACAACATTATGTGGATGCCCAGGTTGAAGACATCCACTGGTTGGGTTACGATTGGGAAGATCGTCTCTTTTACGCTTCTGATTATTTTGGGCAGCTTTATCAATGGGCAATCCAGTTAATCCAGGATGGGAAAGCTTACGTGGATGATCTTAATGCCGACGAGATTCGTGAATACCGCGGCACATTGATTGAACCTGGCAGAAACAGCCCTTACCGTGATCGAACAGTTGAAGAAAATCTGGATTTGTTTAGAAGGATGAAAGAAGGTGAATTCTCTGAAGGGTCTCGAGTATTAAGAGCCAAGATCGATATGAATTCACCCAATATGAACCTGCGTGACCCGGTTATGTACCGGATCTTACACGCAGAACACCACCGTACAGGGGATGAATGGTGCATTTACCCGATGTATGATTGGGCTCATGGGCAATCAGACTCAATCGAAGGGATCACGCATTCGATGTGTGATTTAGGGTATGAGGACCATCGTCCACTGTATGATTGGTTCCTGGATGCATTAGGCATCTTCCATCCTCACCAGATCGAATACGCCCGGTTGAACATTACCTTTACCGTTTTGAGTAAGCGTTACTTGTTGCGGATAGTCAACGAAGGGTATGTAAACGGCTGGGATGACCCACGTATGCCAACAATTTCAGGTCTTCGTCGAAGGGGGTATACACCTGAGGCGATACAGGAATTCCTGGATACTGTTGGGATCGCCAAAACAGACAGCATCGTGGAAATCGAACTGCTCGAGCATACGATACGGCAGGATCTGAATAAACGTGCACCACGAGTGATGGGTGTTCTAAACCCGCTTAAGGTTGTGATCACAAATTATCCTGAGGGGGTTGAGGAAGAGATGGAGGCGATAAATAATCCTGAGGACGAAAGTGCCGGGACGCGACAGGTCCCTTTCTCTCGGGAAATCTATATTGAAAAAGAAGATTTCCATGAAAACCCTCCTCGGAAGTATTATCGATTGGGTCCTGGACGAGAGGTAAGGTTGAGGTACGGTTATTTCATCAAATGCGAAGATTATGTCAAAGATGAGCAGGGGCAGGTGGTAGAGGTCCATTGCAGCTATGATCCAGAAACCAGGGGTGGGTACGCACCGGACGGTCGGCGGGTCAAAGGTACCTTGCATTGGGTTTCTGTGAAGCATGCCGTCAATGCAGAAGTCAGGTTATATGACCGTTTGTTTCTAAAAGAAAATCCGATGGATTTCAATGAAGGGGAGGATTTTACTAATTTTATTAACTCTGATTCTTTAGAGATTTTGAGGAACTGCAAGGTAGAACCCAGTTTACTTGGGGCTGCTCCAGGGGAAAGAGTCCAATTCGAGCGTCAGGGTTATTTCTGTGTTGATCCAGATACGACGAATGGGAACCTCGTATTCAATCGGACGATCACATTGCGGGATACCTGGGCGAAAATACAGCAGAAAATGCAGAATAAATAAATAATTACGCAGTTGAATCAGAAACCGGGGCAGGTTGAAGCTCTACCCCGGTTTTTTGTTTTACGAGAGGTTATTCCTTTCGTATAGCCAAATAATTTCCAACGTAGGGGTTTCCATACCCGGAGAATATGAGCTGTTTGATGCTAGACTAAATTAATTGTAAATCCCTCCCAACTTTTTCGTAGGTTTCCAAAACCTGGTTCAGCTGTTCATCGGTGTGGGTCGCCATATAACTTGTCCGTAAGAGCTGCCGTCCTGGTGAGACTGCTGGACAAAGAACTGGATTAACAAATATACCAGCATCAAAAAGCATCTTCCAGGCGATCAGTGTCTTATGATCATCACCGATGATAATAGGTATCACGGGCGTTTCAGAATCACCAATATCAAATCCCAGGTTTCGCAGGTTATTGCGCATATTTGTAGCGATCGCGTTCAATCGTTCGACACGTTCCGGCTCCTCCCGCATCACTTCAAGGGAAGCAAGGGCAGCAGCGGCATTGGCAGCGGGGATGCTGGCACTGAAGATCAAAGCCCGGGCATTATGCTTAATGTAATCTACCACATCTGAATCCCCAGCAATGAAACCACCGAGCGACGCAAAAGATTTACTGAAAGTAGCCATGATAAGGTCTACTTCATCCGTCATACCAAAATGTGCTGCAGTCCCTTTTCCTCCACCCAACACTCCCATTGAATGGGCATCGTCGACCATGATACGGGCGTTGAAGCGCTTACACAATGGGACCATGGTGGGTAAAGGGGCGATATCTCCTCCCATGCTGTAAAGTCCGTCAACAACAACAAGCTTACCTTTATCCTCTGGCAGTCCGGATAATACCCTTTCCAGGTTCTCCATATCATTATGGCGGAAGCGTTTCACCTCTCCCCAGCTCAACTTGGCTCCGTCATAGATGCTGGCATGGTCTTCTCTGTCCAGAATAACGAAATCACCATGTGCAACGAGAGAGCTGATCGTACCCAAATTCACCTGCATGCCCGTTGAAAACACAAGCGTTGCTTCTTTCCCGACCCAATCTGCTAACTCCGCTTCTAAGCGCTCGTGGAGTTCCAGGGTGCCATTTAAAAAGCGAGAACCCGTGCAGCTGGTGCCATATTCTTTAATTGCGTCTAACGCTGCTTGTACCACTTTTGGATGCGTGGTAAGGCCAAGATAGTTGTTTGACCCACACATGATGAGTTTATGGTCCCCATAGTAGGCGATATTTCCTTCGCTACCTGATAGCGGTATGAAATATGGATAAAGCCCAGCTTCCTGAACTTCTTTTACGGTGGTGTACTTATAACATTTCTCAAAAATGTCCATAAGATCATCTCCTATAATATTGGCAATGAATATTATTTTATAAAAATTATAAGAATCAGTCGAAATCTTCAATTAATGAAACACATTTTTACGAAAAAAGTTATAAAACCGAATTATACCGGTAATTTCTAAGATCTTCACCCATTTGCTGAAGTTTATGTTAGTTTTTCTGAGAACTTATCGACAATATTAAACCCAGGCAATCTTAAAGCAAGATTTTTTCCTTTACTTTCTACGACAATCAAGTAAAATAGGACTACAATTTAATAGCTAGGCTGAGGATGCCCAAAGCAACGGTAAGATGGGCGCGGCAAGCATGCCGTAGCGAAGCCGGTGATACACATGTAGAGTCCGGCGCTGTCCCGCAACTGTAATGTCAATTCTTGATCAAATGATGTTGGAACTGACAAAGCCAGGTCGACTGCCTCAGCCTGTTCAGCACGTGCCTCGTGGCGAAGGAGGTGTGAACGGAACCAAATACCCCGGATGAAACCAATCACAACCCCCTGACCTAATGGCAGGGGTATTTTTTTATCGCTAAGAGAAAGGAGTATTGAATATGACTCGCAAAATAGTATTGGTATTATTTTCCTTGACTTTGACAATTAGTGCCTGCACAGCGGCAAAGGAAGCAGAACTACCTGGATATACTTTCATAGATGATTTAGGGCGTACAGTTGAACTATCCGGAAAACCGCAGCGCATTGTTACCCTTGGACCATCCAGCTTAGAAAGTCTATTTGCGATTGGTGCAGGTTCGCAAGTTGTCGGCAGGGAGGAATTCTCAACTTATCCGGATGAAGCCTTGGAAGTAACCAGTGTCGGTTCTTTATGGGGTGAACTACCGACAGAAGCGATCCTGGCTTTAGAACCAGACCTGGTTATTGCACCAGAAATTATCTCTCCTGAACAAATTCAGGCTCTGGAGGATTTAGGGCTGACGGTCTTTTTCCAGGCTAATCCAGTTGATTTCGAAGGTCTTTGGCAGAATTTGCGTGTTCTGGGTACAATATCTGGTCATGAAATAGAAGCAGAAGCATTAATTTCTGATTTAGAAGCCAGGGTTTCTGCAGTAAACCAGAAGATCACATCTATTTCGTACAAGCCCTCCGTATTCTATGAATTGGACGCGACAGACCCCCAAAATCCCTACACTATCGGCAGCGGGACCTTCATCGATAGGATAATAGCGATGGCAGGAGGCTTTAATATTGGTTCGGTTTTGGAAGGAGATTACGCCCAGATCAGTTCGGAAGAGGTGATCAATCAAAATCCTGATATTATTTTACTTGCTGATGCGCCTTATGGTATTACCACGGAAAGTATTGCAGAACGGGCGGGTTGGGATGGGATTGCTGCAGTGGTTAATGGCCAGGTTTTTCCTTTCGATCCGTTCCTGGTCAGTGTACCCGGGCCAAGGCTAGTGGAAGGGCTTGAAGCCATGGCGGTCCTGCTTCATCCAGAAGTGTTTGAATAATTTATCTAGGTTAATAAGGATAGGAATCACACGATTCCTATCCACTTAAATTAAGAACAAATTTATTATTGTATTTACCATAGTAAAAGACTGCAATGGTCCGTAAAAATCCTTACTTGATTAATGCAATCATATTCCTGGCTGCCTGCTTGTTATCGATTGCTCTGGGAGCAGTTTTTATTCCTCCTGGAACGATCGCCAGGATCGTATGGAGTCAATTACCTGGCGTTGAAGTGCCTTCAAACTGGCCTGGATCTTTTTCGGCTATCATCCTCCTGGTGCGTCTTCCCCATACCATTCTCATTGCCATTGCAGGTGCCGCTTTAGCTGGAAGTGGAGCGGCTTATCAAGGATTGTTTCGAAATCCATTAGCCGATCCTTACTTAATCGGTGTGGCTTCCGGGGCTGGCTTGGGTGCTGTCTCTGCTATGGTCCTCCGGGGTACTGGGTACCAGCTTGGATTATTCTTAGTCCCAATAGGGGCTTTTTTCGGGGCATTAATTACTGTTTTCGCCGTTTATTCTTTGGCCCGTGTTGGGCGGATTGTCCCCCTGACAACATTAATCCTGGCTGGGGTAGCCATAGGGACCTTCGCATCAGCACTGACTTCCTTCATCATGTTGCGCTCTGATGATCAAATCTACCGGGCGATCTCTTTCCTCTTGGGCGGATCTACGATGACAGGATGGAAGCCAGTTGTGGCCATTACCCCGTACATGATTCTGGGAATGGGCCTGTTAATCCTTTCTGGACATATTCTAAATATTATGCAGTTCGGTGATGAGCAGGCAAACCAGTTGGGTCTCCCCGTGGAAAAGGCGAAGATATTTGTTATCATCACTGCCTCTCTCACCACAGCGGTAGCAGTAGCATTTTCAGGCGTCATCGGTTTTGTAGGCTTGATCGTACCCCATATGGTCCGAATGCTTTGGGGAGCGGATTACCGCAGGTTGATCCCACTTTCCATTTTTGGAGGTGCCAGCACATTACTTTTTGCAGATGTAGTGGCTCGCGTCTTGATGGCGCCACAGACTCTCCCCGTGGGGATTGTCACAGCCCTGGCGGGGACCCCATTCTTCCTATGGATCTTGCGCCGCGCCAAAATGGAGGTCTTCTGGTGAACCTCGAAGTTCAGACCTTGACTGTTCGATATGGCAAGAAACAAGCCCTTTCCAACATCAACTTGGTCGTAGAACCAGGCCAGATTTTGGCATTGGTTGGCCCTAATGGCGCGGGTAAAACCACTTTAATACGCGCAATCAGTGGCATCTTACCGATCCATTCTGGAAAAGTTTATTACGGTAATCAAGATTTACTAAGTCTTCGCCATTCAGCTCGAGCCAGGATTTTAGCCGTAGTTCCTCAAGCCCGACAATTAGGTGGCGCATTTACTGTAGCGCAGACCGTGTTGCTTGGCCGTACTGCCTACATGAGCTGGTTAGGAAATGCAACCAACGAAGACAAGGACATCGTACATTGGGCGATGGACCAGACCTCGATCTCTGACCTGTCTCACCGCAGGAATGCTGAATTATCAGGTGGGGAACAACAGCGGGTATTATTGGCACGGGCTCTGACTCAAAAGACTCCTGTCCTCTTACTGGATGAGCCAACCAATCACCTGGATTTACAGCATCAAATTAATTTTCTTTCCCTGGTTTGGGATTTAACCAGGAACGAAAACCTGGCAGTCCTGATGGCAATGCACGACCTTAATCAGGTCTCAACATATGCAGATCGAGTCGCATTGTTGAGAGGGGGGTCATTGCTAGCGCTTGGTTCTCCAAAAGATGTCCTTACACTTGAAACGATTGCTGCTGCTTACCAAACCCAAGTAGAAATAATCCATCATCCTGAATACGGAACCCCTTTGATTTTGCCAAAACGCATAAGATGATTTTAGGAGGAGATAGTGTTTATCGCTCAGGTCACCACGTAAAGGGTAGAAGATGAATTCGCCCTTACAGGCTTAACTGTGTACCCCTTTGATTTCTCCATCACGGGCGATCTCCAGGAAGATTAGATTTCAACAAATAGACCGTAATTTCCCCAGCGAAACTGCTCAATCGATTTTTACCGCCCCAAGGTGTTTTATTTAATTAAAGAGGATAAGGCGAATCATTTTTTAAGGCTATCTGGTACACTTAATTTTATATTGTCCACACAACCACAGGAATTCGATGAAGAAATCGACCCGGATTGCAGTAATTGGTGACATCCATCTGCATTATGACGCTTGGGATCAGGTATATTTTGACCAATCGGATTACGACTTGTTGTTTTTTGTCGGGGATTTAAGCGAGTTTTTTCATCCTAGAGAAGCTCTTGAGATAGCAGAACGAATATCTAAGCTTTCTAAACCAGCAATATTTATTCCTGGAAATCATGATGTCCATAATGTCTTCCAAATAATCGCAGAAACCATCCATTCACGTTGGCTGGCCTCCTTGAGCAGTTATTATCATTTTGAGTACCACGAGCGCTTGACGGCGAAAATCAATCCAATTGAGGTTGGAGGTTACAGCATCCACCCTTACCAGGACGAACATTCTCAATTTGACTTGATCGCTGCACGCCCTTATGCCATGGGAGGGTCATTTCTGAGTTATGCACCCTTAATACGCATCTTGTATGGAGTTAAAAAAATAGAGCAATCCAGTCGCCTTCTCCGTAGGTTGGTTGACCTGGCGGAATCGGATTCCTTGATTTTCCTCGCCCATAACGGCCCTACGGGCTTGGGAGATGCACCCGCAGATATCTGGGGTTGTGATTTTGATCCAGAACAAGGTGATTTTGGAGATTGCGACCTGGAAGAAGCTATAGAATATGCTCAGAGTAAAGGAAAACAAATCTTAGCCGTTATTGCCGGTCACATGCACTTGCAGACCTATCTTGGTCCTAAACCTGTCTGGAAGCGTCGTGGCGAGCCAGGTCCTGAGCGTCCGCATATTGTTAAAAAGGATGGCATTGCGTATATTAATGCTGCCCGAGTCCCAAGGATCTTTTTGAAAGACGGAGAAAAGGTGCATCACCATGTTTGTCTGGAAATATCTGGTAAAGAAGTCAATGTGAGAGAAATGTTTATCCAGGAATCGAAGTTGGAGTAGGCATTGAACAATACAATCATCGACATGGTTATCGTTATTTCCGCAATCCTGTTCAACCTGGTCGTAGTAGGAATCATGCTCTCCAGGATCCCAGGTTGGAAAGAGATAGAACATTTTTTGGGACTGTTTCCGATCGGGTTAATCCTTCCTTTAGGAATTGCACTGTTCTACAATTTAAGAGAACAACGGGAATGGTGGTTTTGGGGGATACCTGGCTTGGTAATCCTTTACCTGCTCCTGGAAGCCATCCTCGATTACATTATGTATTTTAATTTCAGAAAATCTCGTTGGTTAGGACCTTATCTGCTGGTTTTTTACCTCGCCCAGTGGGGTCTGGTTGGTTATGCATTCCTGGCCAAAGTTGGATGGGGCATTGTCGTATTGGTCATGTATTTCCTGAGTCTTGCAGCCACAGCATATTCCTATGCCAAAGTCAAGCATGGTTGACTAAATGGGAATACTCCTGCAGGTTTTGGGTGGTGGAATATAAAAACCTGGAGATAATACTCCAGGTTTTTGGCTGGGGACCAGGGATTCGAACCCCGACTTACGGTTCCAGAGACCGCTGTCCTGCCATTAGACGAGTCCCCAATTCGGTGCAGATTTTACCATTTCGGGAATGATTCGTCAAATTCGATGGGATTTGTGCGTTGGAATCGCCGGCAAATTACGTTTTGCTAATCTTGGTCAGCCATAGATTCCAGCATTCTAATCGCGTTTTGTAACCGGTTCAGGACGACCTTACGCCCTAAAATGTCCATGATATCAAAAATGGGTGGAGTCACTTTCTCTGCGGTGAGGGCATTGCGCATAAAAGCGAAAACTTGACCAGCTTTCAACCCAAGAGAGACGGCAAGGTCTCGAAGTGGTTGGTTCGCTGTTTCCTCGCTAAAGCTAGGAAGGTCATTCACCAGGGCGTAGATTTGCTCAGCCATCTCTAAAGATTCAGCTGCGGTCATATTTTTCCCAATCAGGATAGCCGGTTCTGGAATTATCTGATCTTTAAAGAAAAACCCTGCTTTTTGTGGTGCTTCCGCCAAGGTGTTCAGGCGTATTTGCAGTACAGCTGCAATCTTTCTAAGTTTTTTTTCATCCTCGACATGATAACCAGCGTTTTGAAAAAATGGCTTCAAACGACTGGCTAAATCTTCAACTGTCAGGTTCCGGATGTGTAAGCCATTAAAATGGTCCAGCTTGCTGAAATTTATCGCTGCTGGGGCTGGGTTAAGTTTTTCAATGCTGAATTTCTCAATGAGATCATCCATCATAAAGAATTCGGTCTTGTCATCGTAACTCCAACCAATCAAAGCAGCCCAATTGATCACAGCTTCTGGGAGGTACCCTAATTTCTGCATATCACCCAAGAAGATGGATCGCCCTGATTTCTCCAGCTCAGCGGTATCACGTTTGCTCATCTTTCCTTTGCCATCAGGCTTCAGAAAAATCGAAGGGTGAATCCAGACTGGTTGCTCCCATCCAAAAGCCTGGTAGATGTGACCATGGAGCGGGAAGGTAGGTAGCCATTCCGAGGTGCGGATTGCATGCGTGATGTCCATTAAATGATCATCAATGACCACCGCCAGGTGGTATACAGGGAGCCCATCGGATTTTAACAGGATGAAGTCATCAAGGGTACTGTTGTCTATTGTAATCAAGCCACGAATAGTGTCTGTAACAGTGATGCTTCCATGAAAGGGCATTTTGAAGCGGATAACGGCGGTTTCACCCTTTTCGATTCGAGAGTCAGCTATTACCAGCGGAGATGCGCGGTCTGGGCAAATCTCACGATGTTGTTTCCTATATTGCCCCTCAGCGGCTTCCTTCTGAGCTTCACAAAAACAATAGTAGGCGTGACCAGCCTCGACAAGTCTGCGAGCATATTGCTGGTATATCTCGCGGCGTTCTGTTTGTCGGTAGGGACCGTAATCTCCTCCGACATCAGGACCTTCATCCCAGGTTAATCCAAGCCAATGGAGGCTGTTCATCAGTTCCGTTTCAGCGCCTGGAACATAACGTTTCTGATCTGTATCTTCAATCCTCAGGATAAAAGTGCCCCCGGTTTGACGAGCCAGAAGATAGTTATAAAGTGCAGTTCGACCACTGCCTAGATGAGTCCTACCAGTTGGAGATGGTGCGAAACGTACCCGGACAGGTTTATCAATGGATGAAGTCATTGTTTTCCTTTGGTTCAATAATTTCTCAACCTACACCTTTTTAAATTAATCAGGATGAAGCAACATCCATTGATTTTTGCATCGGATTGGACGATTGTCGATCAACATGGCTGGTAATTTGGGGATTTTATCAGAATTCCAAGGCTTTGTGGCGGAGAATCACGCTCTCGACAAGACCAATGCCCAACAGATTCGATAATAGGGAACTGCCGCCGTAGCTGACGAAAGGGAGAGGCAATCCTGTGACCGGAAGCAGGTTAAGATTCATACCAATATTAACGATGGCCTGGAAGATAAGTAGCGTTGCCACTCCGTAAGCAATCAAGGCACCATAGGTATCGCTGGAGATTCTTGCAGCACGGAAGCATCTGAGGATGATAAAAATCAGCAAAGCCATGACAACAATGGTACCTACAAAACCAAACTCTTCAGCTAAGGCAGAAAAAATAAAATCAGAGTGCCGCACCTTTAGGAAGCGGAGCTGTACCTGGGTTCCTCCTCCGTACCCTTTCCCTACCCAGCCCCCAGAGCCAATGCTTACCAGTGCTTGTTGAACATTATAAATGGCACCAAAACGGGCATTTGGATCGTAGAATAAATAATTCAAAATTCTTTCAACCTGATAAGTCTTTATTACCCCGCCAGTACTTTCTGGGTCATATGTGATTAACAGGTAAGTAACGCCAAGACCAAGAATCACAATTCCAATCGCGACGGTGATCAGCAGATGTTTTACCTTCATACCACTTGCCCAGGTAATTGCAAACCAGAGGACGAAGATCACGATCGAAGTGCTGAGGTCGGGTTGGATAAGGATCCATACCGCGATACCTGCGGTCATGATCAGGCTTCGAGCTATCCAACCGAATTGAGAGATTTTCTCCTGGTTCCTGGTAAAGAAATCAGCAAGGACGAGGATGATGACAATTTTCGCGAGTTCTGAAGGTTGGATAAGGATGGGGCCAACCTGAAACCAGCGGTTTGATCCGAAAAATTGGTTTCCAAGGGTATTCAAAACCATCAGAGTCAAAATGATACCCCAATATAAAAACCTGCTGATTGAAGCCCAAAGACGATAGTCTATAGCTGTGGTTATCATGGCGACAAAAAATCCCCCGATCGCAAAGATGATTTGTTTTTCGACTGTATTGGTTTCAATTAACTCGATATTTCCAGCGATGGCTGAACGGATCATGGTGATGCCGATAATGGTTAACAAGGCAACCGCACCAAAAAGCCAGAAATCAAAATTGTGCCAGGGAGTCTCGCGCATACAAATGAGTCTAAACTAAAAACATTAAAATAAGATTACCAATAATTTGGGATTATGCCCGTTAGATATTTAAGAACGCGCTCGTTTTGGACCTCGGATTGGGATGTCAGCAACGAGACGCTGTTGGCGACCATCCTTGTTGATTTCAATCGAGACCCCCTGAGTATCAATATCGATATGTTGGGAAATAACTTCGATGATCTCGTCTTTCATTTCTTCCAAGGTCGAAGAATTTAAGTTCGTACGGTCATGAACGAGGACAAGTTGGAGACGTTCTTTAGCTTGATTAGCACTCTTAGTCTCCCTGCCAAGCAAGAAATTTAGAACTTTACCCATTACTATTGCCTCCTCCGGACCGTATTATCGTGCCAAGACGCTTAAAGATGTTCTTGGTCTTGTAGAGGTCCATAAATGGTACTTCTTCGCCCATCATGCGCCGGGCGATATTGCGAAAAGCTTCTCCCGCTTGACTCTTCCCGTCCAGGGATATCGGGGTACCTCGATTTGTACTTACCAGGACGTTCGCATCTTCAGGGATGACGCCAATTAACTCTATGGCGAGTAATTCTACAATGTCATCCGTAGATATCATATCCCCTTTTTTCACCATATTTGGGTTGATGCGATTGATAATGAGTTGTGCAGGTCCTTTTTCTTCTGCTTCCACCAGGCCGATGATCCTGTCTGCATCTCGGACAGCAGAAACCTCAGGGTTGGTAATGATATAGATATGATCTGCTGGTGCTATGGCATTGCGAAAGCCTCGTTCGATCCCAGCTGGAGAATCAATAAGGATCCAGTCATGATCTCGCCCTAACTCATCGCAGAGACGCACCATATCACTCGGAGATACTGCACTTTTGTCTCTTGTTTGTGCAGCAGGGATAAGGAAAAGACCTTCATTATGCTTATCACGTATCATCGCCTGCCGGATACGACAACGACCTTCGACAACATCGACCAGGTCGTAAACGATACGGTTTTCAAGACCTAACACAACGTCTAAGTTCCTCAGCCCAATATCGGCGTCTATACATGTTACTCGCTTGCCATAAGATGCCAAAGCCGCGCCAAGGTTGGCAGTTATGGTTGTCTTGCCCACACCCCCTTTACCGGATGTGATAGTTACAACTTTTGCACTCATTGATGACTCCACCTCTATTATCTCC
>CAZTJD010000088.1:0-17460 GCA_964613985.1 uncultured Anaerolineales bacterium | reverse complement strand
CTCAGCTTGCCTCTTTTGACCTCATCATCGTTGCACTTATGAGTTGAATCTAAGTACGAAATAAAGTTATGAAAGTCTATATACTAAATCAAATTACGAACAACTTCAAGTCCCAGGATGGTCGGGCACGATTATGGTTCCTATTCATCCTTTTATCCTTATTGGTTGTTTGGTGGCAGGCATCAAGCTGGTATCGAGCACAGCTGATAGCCGAACAACGCAATCAAGTAAGAGAAGAAGTCTCGTTACGCGGTTACTCGCTTGCTGCAGCAATCAATCGAAGATTTGCGTTATTGTGGGGGTTAAACGCTTTTGTACTAACTGCATACGACCAAGATAATTTTGGAGATCAGTTTTATACCTATGCATCCCATTTACATGCTAAAACCTCAGGCGTTTTGAATTTTGCTATTGCCCCAGAAGGGATAATTAAATATATATATCCCATCGAAGGAAATGAAAACCTTATTGGGTTTGACTTATTGAATACATTTCGAACGGAATTGAAGGAAGATATCCAATTAGCAATTGAGAGCGAGCAAATTATCTTAGGATTTCCTCTTGATTATGCCCAGGGAGGTTGGGGATTAGCGGCCAGACAAGCCATATATCTTGAAAACCAGGATTTTTGGGGCTTGATTATTGTTGTCATAGACATCCCAACATTACTCAATGATGCCGGTTTTGATGGTGATACATCAGAACTTGATTTCCGGCTAGAGGATCCATCGGGAGTAATGCTTTATGAAACAGGTCCCACGTCAGGGGAGGAAGGAATATCCTATAGATTAGATTTACCAAAAGAACAATGGAAATTAACCGGTTTTCCAAAAGATGACTGGGATGCCATCATACGAAAAAATTTGCTCCCGATTCAGATAAGTGGTTTGGTGATTGTTCTATTACTTTCGGGATTAGTTTTTGTTTTGATGAACCGGCAGGTTCAATTAGCATCTGCAGTTAAAGATCGTACCCAGGAGATCGCCCAGATCAACCGGACACTAGAACAACGCGTGGCTGCACGCACACAGGAAATCACAACCCTGTTGGAAGTATCCCAAACTACAGCAACTACACCGGATATTGAACCACTCCTTTCCCTTATTCTCGATCAACTGCAAGCGATCATCCCTTTTATCGCTGCTTCTATTCTCTTGTTGGAAACTGACCAGGAGTTAACCTTGCTCTACTACCGTGGACCCATGCCAAGTACATCTTTAGCAAAACACTGGTTATTAGATGGTGCTGACCATTACAGAGAGGTTATTACAAGCCGAAAACCAGTTATCATTCCCAATGTACATACAGAGACACGGTTGAGTCTTGCCTGGCAACGTACTGTGATCACTCACTTAGAATCAGTGCCAGATTACCTTAATTGCTGGATGGGGATTCCCTTAATTGTAAAAAGAAGAGTAATCGGTTTACTAATTCTGCATCATAATGAGGTAAACTTCTATTCCAACGAACAAGCATCTTTAGCGCTTGTCTTTGCGAACCAAGCTGCATTGGCAATTGAAAATACTCGTCTATATGACCAGGTACAACAAGTTGCAGTCTTGGGAGAACGCCAACGATTAGCGCGAGAGCTACATGATTCGGTGTCACAAGCACTTTACAGCATTGCCTTAGGCGCCCGTACAGCACAGACATTGATTAATCGAGATTTGGAGGATTTTGATAAAAAGTCATTAAGTGAACCGATTGAACATATCCTCTCCATAGCAGAAGTTGGTCTCGCTGAAATGCGCGCTTTGATCTTTGAACTTCGACCGGAATCACTTGAAATTGACGGGCTAAATGCAGGACTAACAAAGCAGGTCGAAGCTTTTCAAACCTGGCACAAGATAGATGTCCAGATCAATTTATGCACTGAACCCGATATCCCAATTGAGAAAAAACTTTTGCTTTACCGGGTGGTACAGGAATCTCTGCACAATGTAGCAAAGCATGCAAAAGCAAAACACGTTTTAATAGATTTTTCTTGCCAGAAAGATCTCATCTGGTTGCAGGTACAAGATGACGGGCGAGGTTTTGATGTTACCACTCCTTCCAGGGGATTAGGTTTACATTCGATGCGAGAAAGAGTCGAACAAGGCGGGGGGACATTTGAGGTGATCTCTGTTCCAGAAGAAGGGACTTCCATTATTATTCAACTTCCCATTGACCCTGTGTAATCCAGAAAACATCAATCCAAATTTCAGAAGATAAAAATCGAACTAATCACTGACTGGTTATCCTACTTTCGAAGGATGCGTATTTTCCAGGTTTCACTACAATCATGTACGAGAACAAATCAACAATCCTTTGTGCTGATTAATTTCGCGCTTTGGATGATACCTAAAAAGGAGAATAAGCGTCATGAAGAAGAAACATTTTTTAATTTTTTTATTTATGTTTGTAGTGGTGTTTAGTTTAACATTTCTCTCTAGGGAAAAGGCAAATGCCTCAGAAAAAATCGCCAGCATTACAAAAACATTAGTCTATCAAAAACCCCTGGATATTTCCTTGGGAAAGGGAGGTGTATATTTCCCATCTTCTAACTATTCAGGAAGTGCAGTATTGAGTCGTCCTGATTCTGTAAAAACGAAACAAATAACCTTTTCACAACGTTGGATTGATATCCATCTGTATGATTCTAACGGGAAAGAATTTAAAAATGTGTATGGACATGTATATGTTTACTTCAATCTTAATGTGGAAGATCGCGCTGCCTGGAACAAGGAAAAACTGAGTATCTACCATTATAACGAGTCGAAAAAGATATGGGAAAAATCAGAGACTCATTTACTGGATAATAAAAATGTTCCTTACGGCAGAGTAAAAGTTTTGGTGAATGAATTTGGTTTGTATGGCTTAGGGATAACACGCTAGGTACATATCGAAAATAATACCAGGAGGCTGTTCTTAAGTAGAAGCCTCCTTACTTATTATCCGATTAAACTGATTGTATTAGAATTACCTCCGATTTAACAATTAGATATCCAACTTTAGAAGGATGTTTCTAAATAAATTATCAATAGAATAATAACAACAATAGTCCTCCGTCTTTCATTTTTGCAAATTATGAAGGAGTAAACTTAATGAAAAACAAAAAAGTCATTCTATTTCTCCTAGCTTTTACAGTGATCGTTGCTTCAACTTTCATGAGCTGGGAACCAGTAAAAGCGCTAACAAAATCGATAACGATTAAAAGAAATCTTGTGGAAAACCAAACGTTGATCATTCCTTCTGGGCGAGGCGGAGTATATTTTTACGAACCAGCTTATACTGGTACCGCAGTGATAATCCGCACAGAACCTGGAGATACTAAGCATTTATCGTTTACGAGGCCATGGCTTACCATTGAGCTCTACGATACAAAAGGGAATGCAATCATAACCGCGAAGGGTCTAACCTACGTGTTCTACAATTTGACTGAGGAGGAACGTAATGCTTGGGATAACGGGATGTTAAAAGTATTCCAGTTCAATGTCGACAAGCAGATATGGCAAAAGTGTGAAACACAATACCTGGTCGAAATGTTGGGTAAATCTAATGGGAGAGTGATGTGTCAAATTTCGAGAACATATCGGACATATGGTTTAGCCCTTAGGAAGTAACCATCTCCATCATCCTCCTCAGGAGATGTTAAATAAGGAATCCCTCTGAATAGAACGAGGGCTTCCTTGATTTTAGTACCTTGGTCATTGTAGTTTTGTACCAAGATTAGAACGAAAATTCTGGCTTACAATCATTCACAGAGCCAGATTTTCCTACAAATGGTCAGTAAATTATCCGCCTTTCGTAGGATGAAAAATTCTAAAAAAAATAAAATACATATCTACAAGCAATTTTAAACCATCATGATTTTATGCTTCATGAGAAAGTGCCAAATGGAATGATAAAATGAAAAAGAAATTTGGTTTATACATATTGTTAATTACCATGATTATACTAGCTGCGGTCATGTGCAGCTGGGAACCAGTTCAAGCACAAACAAACACTACCATCGAATATCCGCTTGTGCTTTACAAGGAAATTGATGTTGCTTTGGGGCGAGCAGGTGTATATTTTCCGGGTTCGAATTATGCAGGATCAATGTTTCTTTCAAGGTTAAATCCCTTTCATACTGACAAATTAACATTCACCCAGAGATGGATCGATATCCAATTATTCGATTCAAAGGGGCAAGAAATCAGAACAGTCGCGGGGTATGCATTTGTATATTTCAACCTCGATCAAGAAAGCCGAAAAGTCTGGGACCAGGGTTCACTAAGTATTTTCCATTACAATAGGGACAAAGATACCTGGAAGAAATGTAATACCAGGCTAGTTGCAGATAAGAATCTGCCTTTTGGAAGGGTTAGAGCCCTGATCCTGAAGGAATTTGGTTTATATGGGCTAGCGATAAAAAGTAAGTGAGATATCTAAAAAACTCTTGGTGAAGCTTTTTCCACGAAATTTCAAACAATTTTCTTTTTTTCCCAAGATGTCTATAGTTCACTGCCACCAGGAGCTAAACCGATCCGGACAGCATAGAGAGCTGCTTGTGTGCGGCTGGGTAACCCAAGTTTTATCAAGATATTGGAAACATGCGTCTTTACTGTAGTTTCTCCGATGTACAAATTTGATGCAATCTCTTTATTGGATTTGCCCTCAGCAAGCAATCTTAACACTTCTGTTTCACGATCTGTGAGTTTCTCGGGATTATCAGGCGCTCGAACTTCACGCATCAATCTCTCAGCAGCCTTCGGAGATAACTGTACTTGTCCAGAAGCAGCTGCTTTAATTGCTCTTATTAAGTCATCCGCCTCAGTATCTTTTAATAAATACCCTATCGCACCTGCTCTAATGGCACCAAAAACGGCTTTGTCCTCTAAAACGCTGGTCAAAGCAATCACTTCAATTTCCGGAAAATCTTGCTTGATTTTTTTCGTAGCTTCTACGCCATCCATTACAGGCATTAATAAATCCATTAAGACCACATCTGGTTTCATCTGTTGTACCATCTCAAGGGCTTCGACGCCATTTATGGCTTCACCAACAATCTCCAAATCATTATCAAGATTGAGAAACATGTGCAGACCTTGTCGAACAATACTATGATCATCAACGATTAATAATTTAATTGGCATTTTTACTCCTGGATAGACATCATGATAACAGATAATTCGACGGAGACTTGTAGCACAAATTTAATCTATCCTATTCTAAAATCTCCTAATTTATTTTACCAAGGTAGTCAAGTCAAAGTATTGTATAATTTTTGAACCTGAAGTCAATCAAACAACCACAAAAGCGAAGTTGAGAAAGATATGCAAGCTTTACTCTTTTCCCCCCATCCGGATGAAACCAATGTGTTACAGGTTATCCTGCAGAGTTCTGGCTTCATGGTACGCACTGCTCGAAGCCTGGATCTAGCGATTGAAGCCTGGCCTGAAAACCCCGCTGAGCTGATCTTGATCGTACTGGAAGAAGACCTTGAGAAATCTTTAATCCAGATAAAACAACTTCGAGCCCATACTGTTGTTCCCATTATCATGATCTCAGACCCAATCAAGGATGATCTCCATGTCCGCTTTTTAGAAGCTGGGCTCGACCTCGTCCTTTTCCGACCTTACTCTGTACGTGCCCTTTCGGCTCAAATCCAGGCGATCTTGCGCCGCAGCACCGGTGTGCCTTTCTTCAGCCTGCCAACCTTAACCCAGAAAGACCTGCAACTTGATCCTGCCAACCGCTCTGTCCAGGTAGGTGATTTGGAACCCAAACGATTAACTCAATTGGAGTTTCGTCTGTTATATACCCTGCTGACTCATGTAGGACAGATCATCCCGACGGAACAGATCGTTGAACAGGTGTGGGGTTATACTGGTGAAGGAAACCGGGAACTGGTGAGGGGTCTTGTACAACGGTTACGCTCAAAGATCGAGCCAAACCCCCACCAACCTGTTTATATTCTCACTGAGCCAGGGATCGGTTATTATTTCAGCCGTTAGGTCTAAAAATCATACTTCATTAAGGATGATTAATTTATCGAACATAATTGGGGGGAGGGTGTTTCATAAAACATATATGAAACCAAATTTGCATCCGGTTGATGTAGAATTCGCCTAACCCGCAAACATCATCGTATAAAAATTCGTACACAAACGGGGGATTTAAGACTTGTATCTTATACCGGTTACATCCAATTGATATATAAATTCTGTAAACTTAGGAAGCTGAGGAATATTCATTGATGATTACTGCAAACTGTCCACAATGTCAAAATAAAATCAATTTAGTGATGCCGTTAGTGCTGGGACAGCGATTAACTTGTTCTGTATGCAATACTCCTTTGGAGATCATCTGGTTATATCCTGTAAGCCTGGATATGATTGAGGCAGAAAGGCCTAATTCTGAGATGAAATCTCCCGATGAGGATGTATCAGAACAGCCCATAATTAAGGAAGACGAATTAACACATAACTTGTGTTGATTTATGGGTAAATAGGAGATTTTCAGATGTCCGGATTAATTGAGAGTTTTATTGCTGATCTTAGAAAAGATAAAAAAGCCTTATGGGTTTTAGGCATTGGAATCTTTTTGATCCTTGGGATTGGTATTGGGATGATAATGATTGTCTGGAATCTGGTTTCACAACCATCCATCTCAGGCACAAACCCACAGGACTCTGCAATGTTATTTACTCAGGCGGTTGAGACCGTCTTGTCTGAATTAACCCAACAAGCCCTCATC
Source organism: uncultured Anaerolineales bacterium (assembly GCA_964613985.1). Taxonomy (GTDB): domain Bacteria; phylum Chloroflexota; class Anaerolineae; order Anaerolineales; family UBA11858; genus CAZTJD01. Next base: position 10,740 of record CAZTJD010000088.1, on the reverse strand, counting down.
AATACAGCAACCCAATCGGAAACGCCGACACCATATCCAGATATTTTATTTACAGCATCTCCTACGATGTATGTGACTGAGCAAGAACCAATCCCATCTCTCACACCGACAGCAACGCTTTCCTCAACACCTACCCCATTACCACCAACCCTCACCAGGATCATCCCTAGTCTGACACCCGTGGTATTAACCTGTAATCGCGCCCAATTTGTTCGCGATGTCACGGTGGTGGATGATACTGCTTTTGCGCCGGATACCGCTTTCGTAAAAACCTGGCGGATCAAAAACACTGGCAGCTGTACCTGGACGCAGGATTACAACCTGGTATTTGTATCTGGAAATGCAATGGGAGCGAAACAATCGGTCTCCCTTCCCACAATAGTTGCCCCCGATCAAACAATAGATATCTCCGTGAGTATGATATCACCCACAAACAAAGGGACGTATCGCGGGGATTGGATGCTGAGTAGTCCGAGCAGGGTCCGGTTTGGGACTGGATCGAATAGTACAGGCACACTTTACGTTTCCATCAGAGTAGAAAACTTGACAAACCCTTCCCTGGTTTATGATTTTGCGGCAAATTATTGTAAAGCCAAGTGGCAGAGTGGGGCTGGCGTACTCCCATGCCCAGGAACAAGCAGCGGGACTGATGGTTTCGTTACACTATTAGATACACCGAAACTTGAAAATCGCCAGGAAGACGAACTTACGTTATGGGCACATCCCCAAAACATTCAGAATGGTTACATCAGTGGGATGTACCCATCGTTTACCATACAGCCCGGTCATCATTTCACGGCTTGGGTAGGATGCCTTGGGGACAGTAAAGGCTGTAACGTGACATTCCGCCTGGATTTTGTGAATACCAAGAACGGACAGGTTAAGAGTCTTGGGGTTTGGCAGGAAGTATATGATGGGCAAATAACCGTAATTAATTTAGATCTAGGCCAAGATGCGGGTAAAACCGTTCAATTTATTATGACGGTAGATGTCTCGGGTGGGGATCCAGCTCGAGCAAACTCCTTCTGGTTTGTCCCTGGGATTGTCCAGGGAACAACACCTTCTGCAACACCAACCCCTCCTCCCACACTAACTCAAACGCCAACCGTGACCCCTAAATTCACATCTACAACTCGTCCGACCAATACACCAACACCGACCCCATCCCAGACACCCACTTCGACCCCCACCCAAACTTTGTCCCAACACGAAGTCGTAATCTTAGCACTCGATGCTTTAGCTCTTGATCTTAGGGCCGAACGACCAGCCCTTGAAATCATCTGGATAAGAGAAGCTGAATGGCTGGACACATGCCTGGGACTTCCCGAAGAAGAGGAAATTTGCGATCCACAGTTGATACCTGGATTTGGGATTATCGTCACCTATGATAAAACGATATATGAAATCCGGACAAACCTGGATGGCAGCAACATTCGCTGGGGAATCATTCAACTACCGATCCAATAATCATTGTATGGATTTGGTTAAAATATTTTAATCTGTCACAACTTTGTAATGGGGGTATCACGAGGTTTGTCACAACTTTAAGATATCGTTTAATGGAAGGTTTCCTGGAGTCTCTCATTTTTAAAATTTACAATTTGAGGTGAACGAGATCTGCCACTCCCTCCCAAGTCGCCATCGATGTACCTCAATCGCTGTTAGGACAGAAACTTATCATCGGTTTTCTAAAGGATAAAGGATATAAGCTTGAGGATTTACCGAAGCTACGACAGTCTCGGGCAAGGAACCTGGTCATACATGCACACACATTTACCTATCCAAGACCGGCAAAAATTGAAGCCCGTTCCGTGTTTAAGCAGAAATCCCACTTTGAGGGTGAAAAATGCTCATGACTAAATCTCTACACCTAGACCATGTTAAGATAGATCGCAGATTGGTAAAAACCTTGCCTGTGGATATTGCCTTCCGTTATCAGGCTTTGCCCATTTCTACAGATGGAAAAAAGATAACGATCGCGATGGCAAATCCAGAAGATCCAGAAGCCATTTTGGCTGTCACCTCAGCAATAGGATCCCCTGCTTATCTAGTGCAAGTAGATTCAAATGAAATCGAGCACTTGCTGACTGAGATTTGGCCACAAATCCCACCTTCGAAGTTACATATATTGCACTGGATCCCAACAACAGAGCAACTCGAAACTCAGCAATACCCAAAACAATTTGCAGATCACCTGCATGCTGATATAAAAACTGTAAATATTCCTTGGCATGGTGAAAAATCGATAAATGATCTGGAAGAAGAAGCCCTGCAATATCAACCAGACTTAATTGTATTCCAGATTCCGGAACCCCCCACCATACCACGACTACTTCTAGATTTCACCTTGAACAAAATGATCGAACGGCTTCCTGCTTCGATTCTGGTGTTTAAAGAGCCTCGTTGGCCACTGAAGAAATTGCTCCTGGTAATTCGAGATGGAAATGATATCAGTGAAACGGCCGTAGATTGGACAATCCTTCTGGCAAAAAAAAACCGGGTCGCAGTCACAATCCTTCCTCTTCTACCGCCAGTGCCTGAAATGTATGGCCCGTTCATTCGACACTCCCTGCCTTCTCTATTAACCGCCAACGATCCCCTTGGACAAAAAATGCGCTTGATCGCTTACCGGCTATCTTCCGATCAGGTCGAAGGAAATTTCAAGTTACGCAATGACCCTCCACTGGAACAACTCCAAGGGGAAATATCTGAAGGCGATGCTGACCTGGTCACCATCGCTGTTGAACCACAAAATCATCTCTGGCGTTGGCTTTTTGGGGAAGTAGTAAACGATCTTTTTACATGGTTCGACCGCCCATTACTCATAACAAAAAATATTACTCATTAAGGATTCGCATCTATGAAAACCAAATCTATCTCGCTATTCATTTTAATATTGCTTGGAATGGTTCTTGCCGGTTGTTCCCAATCCGGTATTGAACCACAGAAAGATTCGGATTTGAAAGGGACAATCACCATCTCGGGAGCCTGGGCACTCTATCCCATGGTTGTGCGATGGGGAGAAGAGTTCCAAAAACTTCACCCCGAAGTCCAATTTGATATTTCTGCGGGTGGGGCAGGAAAAGGAATGGCTGACGCCCTGGCAGGTGCAGTAGATATAGGTATGGTTTCCCGCGTTATCCATCCCGAGGAAATCGAACAGGGTGCCTTTTGGATCTCTGTCACCAAAGACGCGGTCTTCCTAACCCTGAATGCTGACAACCCGGTCTGGGATGAAATCAATCAGCAAGGTATCAATCAGGAAACCCTGGTTGGAATTTTTATCAGCGGAGAGATCACTACCTGGGGACAAGTAGTTGGCCGTCCAGAAGTGACCGATCCAATCCATGTTTTCACCCGATCCGATGCCTGTGGCGCGGCTGATACCTGGTCAGAATACCTGGGAGGAAAACAGGAAGATTTGTTAGGCATCGGGGTTTACGGCGATCCTGGTGTATTGGATGCGGTGATTAAAGACCGCCTTGGGATTGGTTATAACAACCTTAACTACGCTTATGATTTTGATAGCGGGGAACCCGTACAAGGGGCACTCGTAGTTCCGTTAGATATTGATGGAAATGGTGCCGTCTCCTCCACAGAAATCTTTGATATGAAGGAGCAAGCTATCAATGCAGTAGTATCAGGTTTCTATCCCTCCCCACCCGCACGAGACTTGAACATGGTTACCTATGGAAAACCAACTGGTTTGGTGTTGGAATTTCTAACCTGGATACTTTCTGAGGGGCAGCAATTTGTCTCAGAAGCTGGTTATATCCCCTTAACTCCAGAAAAACTCACCAGCGAGTTAGAAAAAATAAAATGATTTGAGTTGAATTGCATGTTAATGTGTCAGTAGCTGGATATTAAACGACTTGGGTAATGACTATTCTGAAAACACTTAACTCATTCTTACAAGGACGCAGATCGCTGCGGTCAAGTTCTCACCGGCTTGAACGCCTAACGAAAGATTCATTGGCACGAAATATCATGGCTCTACTGACCTTGATCGTCACCTTGCTTGTACCTTTAATGACCATTGCCCTTTTTCTACGAGCCTGGCCTATTTTAAAGGCATATCCTGTAAAGACACTTTTATTCTCAACGATCTGGCGACCTATGCAGGGTGCTTTCGGTTTTTTCCCTTTCATTATGGGAACCTTATGGGTGACAGCTGGAGGAATGTTGCTTGCTGTACCACCCTCCTTGCTAACAGCAATTTACTTGGCAGAATATGCCCATCACCGGACCCGCCAAATCATCATGCCCGTCATTGACCTCCTGGCAGGCATTCCTTCGGTTGTCTATGGAGTCTGGGGAATGCTAACGGTGGTTCCTTTCATCGAAAAAGTAATTGCGCCTGCCTTAAAACAAACCCTGGGATTCCTGCCCCTATTTCAAAGTGAAAACCCAACTGGTTTCGGAATCCTAGCAGGAGGGGTTGTGCTGGCGGTGATGGTCTTCCCCGTCATTATCGCTGTTGCTGAAGATGTGATTCGTGCTGCACCTCAGGGACTTAGAGAGGCCTCCTTCGCTTTAGGCGCTACTCGCTGGCAAACAGTAAGACAAGTTGTGTTACGTCGAACCTGGCCCGGGGTGATGGCCGCCGTAGTATTGGGATTCTCAAGAGCTTTTGGAGAGACAATGGCTGTGCTGATGGTTGTCGGTAATGTCGCCAAAGTACCAAACTCAATCTTTGACGCCGCTTATCCTCTTACCGCACTGATCGCTAATAATTATGGCGAGATGATGTCGATTCCCTTGTATGATGCAGCCCTTATGGGTGGGGCGTTGATCCTCTTGCTGATTCTACTGGGATTTAACCTAACCTCAAGGTTGATCTTAAATCGTTTATTAAAAACAACATAATGTCTAACTTGGAATGGAAATTTTTTTATGAAATCCAATCGTAAAGCACGGTTTGTTGAATATTTTTTCCGAGTGTTAATGCTGTCTTCAATGTTCCTCGTCCTGGGTTGTCTCATTCTCATCCTGGGGACTGTCTTGTGGCGTGGACTTCCCGCCCTTAACCTGGATATGTTGACCAAGACTCCTAAAGGTGGCTACTACCTGGGGAAGGAGGGCGGCATCTTAAATGCCATAATGGGCTCCCTGTACCTCGCAGGCGGGGCTACAATCCTTGCTCTATTGGTGAGTCTACCAATTGCCCTTTACCTTCAATCCTACGCCGCCCGTTCCCGGTTTGTAGAGGTGGTACGGCTTTCCTTAGACGTTTTATGGGGAATCCCAAGCATCATTTACGGCGCCTTCGGTTTCACCCTGATGCTATTCTTGGGAATGCGAGCTTCGCTATTGGGGGGCATCCTAGCCCTGGCGCTATTGGAAATCCCTATCATGGTGCGGGGTATGGATGAGACCATTGCCATGGTTCCCGCCCCACTCAAAGAGGCATCCTATGCCCTAGGCGCAACAAGGCTGGAGACGTCCTTTAAAGTTATCTTGAGGCAGACTGGTCCCGGTTTGCTTACCGCAGTATTACTTGCATTTGGAAGGGCTATCGGTGATGCGGCCTCTGTGCTTTTCACTGCTGGTTACACCGACCGCATCCCTGATTCACTTTTCAGTCCAGCTGCTTCTCTACCTCTAGCGGTTTTCTTCCAGCTTGGCACACCCTTCCCTGCTGTCCAGGAACGCGCTTATGCATCAGCCCTGGTATTGACGGTGATTATCCTTTTACTCAGCCTGGGTTCACGCAAGCTGGCTAGCCGATTAAATAAAAATATCATCCGGTAGGAGCTTTATCTTGAAAGAAAACATCAATCCGACCATCCAGGGTGAACCTCATTTACGTCTCCGCGATCTCAATGTATGGTACGGAAAAGTACAGGCTTTAAAATCGATCACTGCGGATATCCCTTATCGGGGAATCACAGCCATTATCGGTCCTTCTGGTTGCGGAAAAACCACCTTGTTAAGGAGTATCAACCGGCTGATAGAAGAAACAGATGGAATCCGGGTCACTGGCCAGGTCTGGTTGGACAAGACTGATATCTATGCCCGAGGGGTCGATGTTACTGAGATCCGCACCCGAATCGGTTTATTGGCTCCTAAGCCCTTTCCACTACCCATGTCAATCTACGAAAACGTAGCTTATGGACGACGCATCCATGGGCTGGATGTGCTCGATAAAGGGAATGGTCGCAACCTTGATCGCATGGTGGAGCGCTACTTACGGATAGCTGGTTTATGGGAAGAAGTCCGGGATCGCCTACATACCCCAGCTTCGGAATTATCAACTGGGCAACAGCAAAGGCTTTGCTTGGCTCGTGCACTGGCAGTTGAACCTGAGACCTTGTTATGTGATGAACCAACTTCAGCCCTCGATCCAATTTCAGCTCAACGGATCGAGGAACAGCTAGTCAGCATCAAGCAGGAGACGACCATTGTTCTAGTCACCCATTCACTCCGCCAAGCCCATCGCCTCGCCGACCATATCATTTTCCTTTGGATGGGTGAGTTAGTGGAATCTGGCCCATCAAGGCAATTTTTTAATCAACCAGGGGACGAACGTACTCAAGCTTACTTAATGGGTGATATTGGGTAAAACACACGAGGAGTCCCAAAATGGAAAAAAAGACTAAACCTCAAGAACAGAAAAAGGATTGGCGGAGTATTAGTGGTTGGGTCCTGGTAGGAATCAGCTTGATCGTGGTGGCATATTATGCTGGTCCTTTTCTATTTGCTGGAAAGTCTACCACCATAAACTTGGTGGTTTACGCTTTCAGCACCCAAGAAGAAGCCTTTACCCAGGGTATTTTTCCGGTCTTCGAACAAGAGTGGGCAAAAAAAGATGATGGGGAGTTAATCATTGATTCCATCTTTGGCCCCTCGGGAACCCTGGCAGGACAAATCAACCTGGGTGGGCCAGCTGATGTGGTCATATTCAGCAACCAGCGTCATATCGATTGGCTTAAAGTCGGAAAACGCGTAAATAAAAATTCTGAACCCATCTTGATCGCATCGACCCCGCTGGTCATCGTAACTCGACCTGGAAATCCATTAGGGATTGCCAGTTATTCCGACCTGAGTAAACCCGGTATCCAGCTATTACACGCTAACCCACTCAGTTCGGGTGTTGGTGAGTGGGCAATCCTGGCCGAATACGGTAGTGAATACCTTAAGAGTGGTGACACAAAAGCGGCGGAATCTCAACTCACAGGGATCTGGAAAAATGTCAAGCTGTTGAGTCCCTCAGCCCGTACCGCCATGACCCTATTTGAGCTAGGCGCGGGAGATGCTCTGATCACTTATGAACAGGATGCTTTGTTAGCGAAAGCACGCGGCATCCCCCTTGAAATAATCTTACCAACCAGTACCATCCTCGCCCATCATTACGCAGTGATCGTGGATGACAATGTTACCGTAAAAGAAAGACGGGCGGCTGAAGAATTGCTGGCATTCATGCGCAGCGAGAAAGGACAGGAAATATTTCAGGCGTATCACTTCACTCCAATAATTGTGGATAAGAACACTTATACTTCAGTCAATCAATTATTCACTGAAGATGACCTTGGGGGATGGTCACAAGCATATGATTCATTGATTGAAAAGTTATGGGCAACGAAAATACAACCTGTTCTGGAATTGGAATCTGCTACCACCCTCATTGAGAGAGGAGATTAACATGGAAAAATCCCCCGATTCCAACCTGAAAATTGAGAAACCGATGCAAGGAAAATACGTGCCAGACCCTATGAATATAACACAAGCATCCTCATTACCTGTTAAAAAAGAAACCATTAAAGAAACCTGGTGGAAACTAATTAACATCGGTAAGATCCTGCTATTTGTTATCAGCTTGTTTTTGTTTGTTTTGGCAATTTCCTTGATGAAAGATGGAGCTCGGAGTATTGCCCCTCTGCTTCAGAAAACATTCTCTATTAACAGCGTGGCGAACTCACTTGGATTTGGTTGGTTTTTTGCTTATATCATCATGAGTGGTTCGCCGGTAGCTGCTGCATCATTAACATTCTTTGATTCTGGCGTCATTGATAAATTTGGGGCTTTCGGCATGATCACTGGCAGTCGCTTTGGAGCTAGTTTTATCGTACTTTTCATTGGCTTCCTTTATGTATTGCGTGGACGGGACCGCTCCACCAGCTTGAGTATGGGTCTGCTCTCTTTACTGGTAACCTTCACCACTTATTTACCTGGCTTCTTTCTCGGAGCAGTTCTTTTACAAGCCGGTTTGTTGGATCATCTGCAACTCCAATCAGGCGCCTTGCTTCAATCAATAATAGATCTCGCCATCAACCCCTTTGTTATGTTGGTAAATGGACTCCTACCAGATTGGGCAGTCTTCCTTTGTGGTATGGGCATCATCCTGATTAGTTTTAGCTTGTTTGATAAGTGTCTGCCTCAGATGACACTCAAAGAGAGCCATATGGGATGGACATCGCGCCTTGTTTATCGTCCAATTGTGATGTTTCTGCTGGGTGCGATGGTTACAATGATCTCCATGTCAGTCAGCCTTTCCTTAAGCATATTAGTGCCACTAAGTACCCGTGGTTTTGTCCGCCGTGAGAATGTAATCCCGTATATAATGGGAGCGAATATTACCACCTTCGTCGATACACTCCTGGCTGCCGTACTCCTGGGTAACCCAGCAGCATTCACCATCGTCTTTATAGAAATGGTAGGGATCACCCTGGTTTCCATGATTATCTTGTTTTCAGCCTACCGGAAGTACCAGTCAAGCTTATTGAAATTTACAGACTTAGTTACGGAAAACAACCGGAACCTGGCTTTCTTTATGGTCTCAATTTTTGTCCTGCCAATTCTCCTGATATTGATGTAATAGAGGTGAACTTAAAATGCGTATCCTGATAGCTATCAATGAAACCATCCATGTGGAAAAGATCTTTCAGTTCAGCCAACAATTCATCAAGAGAACCGCTGAAATCCCTACTTTCGTAAAAATTAACGATTGGAGGAATCGGCGTGGAAAAGATCAAAATAGAACCATTGAAATCAATCGTAAAACTCATGACTTCCAAGAGAGTATCCATAATATTCTGGGAATAGATGATTTTGATGCAAAACTCAGAATCGGAAAACCAGAGGAAGAAATCCTAAATGAAATTCATGATAATGACTATAACTTAGTGATTTTTGATGATCTTGGTTTTAAAAAACTTCGTATTGGATTGAAAAAAACTATAGCCCAACGGGTCGCCGAAAGGGCATTTTGTTCTGTATTGATTGTAAGAGGGGAGATCCGCCCTGTTAGAAAAATCTTGCTCTGTGATAGTGGAGCTGAAGAATCGCGCTTGGTGAACAAATTTCTATCCCAGGTCATTGATGTGCTGGGCAAGGATGAAATGCCCACTGTGTTACATGTAATGTCACAAATCAGTGCTGGTCCAGGTGTACGTGGCACACAACTTCGGGCTGACGCAGAAGAATTGATTGTGAATAATACACCTGAAGGTGATCTGCTAAAAAAAGATATGGACACACTCAAGGAAGCAGGATTACAACCCGCGGTGAAAATTCGACATGGTCTGGTTGTGGATGAAATTATGGCAGAAGCAAAAACAGGTGACTATGATCTGGTTGTTATTGGTACCAATCGTGAGCGCTGGCAGCATTTCTTACTGGATGATTTAGGACAGCAGCTTGTAAAACAGTTGAATCGACCTATATTGATTCTTAAATAATTATTATGGCATGCACATTATCTATGAATATATAGATATCAGATAGCCCAATATAAAAACCCAATTTTTGATATTTTTGATCGACTCGCCTGCAAGATAATGAACTCTTCAACAAAGGATATCTACTCGAATCAAAAGTATAAATCATAAACACATTGAGAATTGTTGGTTGTCGTTAAACGACTATATATACATAAACCATTTATTCTTAATGCAACCGGAAGGGTTTGATCAAAGTGCCTGGTATAAAATTCCAGAATATTCAAGATGCCATTACACCAGTCATTGAACGGATAATCGTTATTCAAGAACGGTATGTTTAGAAAAAAAAGGACAAGTTCTCCTGGTCTCTCCGTACAGCTGATCTTAATCTTTGTAATAACAATTGTTACGACGATAATTATCGCTGGCATATCTTCATATTGGTCTCTTCAGTCGGAATTAGATCATCAAGCCAGGGAACGAGTATCTAGTGGTGTTCGGGTTTCTCAAACACTCATTGGGGCAGAAAAAGAGCGGATCAATAATCTGGCAAACCATGCAGCCCAACGCCCCACCCTTCAACGATTGATCTATGAAAATAATCAAGAAGCTTTACCCAATTATCTACAAACCTTTATATCGGGAGTTGACCTCGATTTTATCGTTATCAGTAACGGATTAGGCATTCCAATTGCGGCAAATATTCCCATTAACCTACCTCTTGACATTACAAAATCAACCAGCATTGGGTTCTATATCAGTAAAGAAAACAATGATAAATTAGGATTGACAGCGACTCAGACCATTCCTGGAGAAACGAACGAGGATACTGCGTTTGTATCTGTGGGTATTTATCTGGACGATATTTTTGCTATGCAGCTAGCTGCTGAATCAGGATTTGAACAAAGCTTTCTTATTGCTAATAAACAGGTTGCCTCCAGCTTGCCTGGTGTGCCTGTAGATCGTAAGGATATTGATCAAGCATCTTATGAACTAGGGTACATCAATACAATCAAACTAGTACTCAGTCATAGTGAATAAGATGGAATAGAACTTGCATCGATCAGAACCAAAGAGAAGG
>CAZTJD010000087.1:0-17701 GCA_964613985.1 uncultured Anaerolineales bacterium | reverse complement strand
GCTGAATGGAGCAAAGCGGAATGAAGCATCTCTACCTTGGAATTGCTAAAACTGCTTCTCTTAATTAATAGAATAATTCTAAATCTTCAACATTGACATATCACTTGTATGTCATTATTCAATAAAAATCAATTAAATGACCTTTGTTAAAAAATGAACTTTTGAACTCCAAATATTGTATATTGAGCAAAGCCCATTATATTTTCTCCAAGATCGTTAAATCTGATCCTCCTCCTCAAGGTGGCAAGTGGGAGGGCCTGAATGTGCAGTACTCCTGCTGCAAATATTTACAGGGTTCCTCCCACAACCACCCGAAAATGGCGGATAGCAGGTACAACAAAGAAAAGTTTACTTATTCTTAGGAGTCTCTATAGGGTTGTAGAAAATTTCTAATCCCTTTAGAATTTAAATTTAGTTGAAGGATAGTTTGAGCTGGAACAGGAAAATAATATTTTACGTCGATGTTTTTTTACCCTCCCCCAGGATATTTTTTGAAGAACTCTCCTTGACGAATTAATTTATTTCGCTTCTTATAAGAACAATTTCCCCATACTCTCCTGGAGATTGGATGATGCCAAAACGTCCCTTGCTTATCTTCTCCATTTTATCCCTGGTGAGTATCGCCCTGGCGGCCTGTATGCCTGAAGCCTCCCTGCAGCCTGTCACCGATACCACCAATGAACCACGACAAACGGCCTCGATTTCCATTACAGAGGCCTCGGAAACGATTGCAGTAGAATCAACCAGCGTGGTGGTACCTGAAGTTGAGCCTGGTTCCACGGAAACTGCGACCCCTTCGGTAGCCGTTCAAGCATTGGCAGCCGAACTTGAAGGGCTGGCATTGCGGGAATTCTTCGAAGTCTCCAACCGTGCCCTGACCATGCGTAGTCCTGAGACGGTTGTGACCATGGGTTTGACAGACCTCTATGGCGTGGATGAAGTCCTCCTGGACGATATCTCGGACTCCTACCGTCGCGAGACCTACCGGATGCTTGTCCTGGTGCTGGAAAAATTGGAAACTTATGATCGCGATGCGTTGTCACCCGAAGATAAAATTTCTTACGATGTTTACCGCTGGTACCTGGAAGACGAACTGGCTGGGGCTGAATTCATGTACTATGATTATCCTGCCACCTATTATCCGATCACGGCAGTGCAGGAAGACACCTTGCGGTTTTTCACAGATATCCACCCGATCCGTTCTGTTCTGGATGCCCAGGATTATGTCACCCGGCTCGGGTTAATCGATCTCAAAATAAACCAGCTGATCGACAACCTGGAGCTGCGCGCCCAGGCAGGAATCATGCCGCCACAGTTTGCCATCCAGTGGGCTGTTTATGGCAGTTTGGGGCAGTTTGTCAATACCCCCGCCCGAAGCACGGATTTCTATACCGCATTGCAGGAGCATATGCTGCCCTTGTCAAGCGGTACACCAGCACAAATGGAAGCCTTGTTGGCAGAGGCGGAAGCGATCATCGCTGATGAGGTCCTGCCAGCGTATCAAGCGTTGTATACCACCATGAGCGGCATGGAGACCTATTCCGGTGGCGATAGTGGGGTGTGGCGGCTGCCTCGAGGGGAGCAATACTACGCCTATCGCTTGCGGCATTTCACCACCACGGACCTGTCGGCTGATGAGATTCACCAGCTGGGTTTGAGGGAATTAGACCGGATCCAGGGTGAGATGCGCCAGGTTTTTGATCAATTGGGATACCCGCCAGGGATCACCATTGTGGATGCCTATGACACTGTTGCCCGGGATGGGGGTCATGTTGCTGGGGACCAGGTTTTAAACACCTATAAAGACTTGATCTCGGCTGCAGATCAGAATCTTGAAATGGCTTTCGATATTCGCCCCAAAACCGATGTGATTGTCGTCCCTGATGAATATGGGGAGTATTACGTCCATCCAGCATTGGATGGTTCTCGACCCGGTGCGTTTTATGCAGGTGTGGGAAGCTCGGGGAAAGAAGCCTATGCCATGCCAACCCTGGCATACCATGAAACCATCCCTGGACATCATCTTCAGATTGCCTTAGCCCAGGAGATGCATGACCTGCCCTCTTTTAGGCAGGGTCTCTCCTTTACCTCCTATGCTGAGGGCTGGGCTCTGTACGCCGAACGCCTGGCTTGGGAATTAGGATGGTATGAGCAGGATCCCTACGGATACCTGGGGTTTTTACAGTCGCAGGCTTTTCGGGCTGCGCGCCTGGTGGTCGATACCGGTCTTCACGCCATGGGTTGGACCTTTGACCAGGCTAAAGATTTCTTCACGGAGAATACCGGTTTTGAGCTGCGTGATAATGTCAATCCCCAATATGAAATTGCGCGCTACCTGGTTTGGCCCGGACAATCAACTGCGTATTTTGTGGGCTACCTGAAATTCATGGAATTACGGGAAAAGGTGCGGGAAGCGCTGGGGGATCAGTTCGACCTCAAGGCTTTCCATCGCCTGGTATTGACGAATGGCAGTATGCCCCTGGAAGTGCTGGAGGCGGTGGTACTCGATTGGCTGGAGAGCCAGATGCCCTCTAGAGGTTTGATTGAACAATTACACCTCGGTTTGTAAGGTTAAATAATCATAATTGGAACTGCTCTGCCCGAGGAGCCGTCCCGAACTTCTGGAGGTCACCTTGAGGTGAATAAAGGGTCTCTACCTTCGCGGAAAGGAATTCTTTACACTGTTCGCAACAACGGTTGAGTAGTATCTAAGAATTTATAATATTGGAGAGGAAGATGGCTAGAAGTAAAACTTTATGGATCGTCCTGTTGTTCCTTGGGTTAGTGGGTTGCGGTACCGCTGGAAAGGGACGCCAGCTACTGACCTATGGAGATTTGATGAATGGCTTTTCGGCAAGTTCCCCCGTCGAAGAGCAGGCTTTAACCATGCCTGAAGGAGCTGCCGCCCCAAAGCATGTTTTCCAGGGGCGTCTCGAGCTGCTTGGCGAAGATCAGGTTGGGCAGGTCAAAATATTAACCGGGAGTGAAACCGTCCCCTCCCATCTCCCCGAATTTAATTTTGAATTCGTTCAGCAGGATGGCTACCTGATCCCTGTACAGCGCGGCTTGATCATCACCGAGGACGAAAATTGGAACTATTTCCTCGAGCCGGGTAGGGTATGGTATGAACCGGGAGATGGCGAATTTTCCCGTGCCTCCTTTCCCTTTGCCCTCTCCTGGAAAGTATCAAACGCCATCCATAATGGCACGATGACCTTCCTGTTTAACGATCAGGAAATCTCCAAGGTCTGGTACCAGGTCACCCAGGAGACGACAATTAGCGTTTCAGTGGATCTTTGGGGTTTGTTGGAGGCTGAGGTTCACCCTGAGGAGGTGATTGGGGCAGAGCAGGTCAAGGATGCCTTCATCCAGGAGAAAGCAGACCGTTTCCCGAGCAAACCGATCGAGGCGCTAGAAGAAGATTATCCTGGGATTGATCTCTCGGCATTTGGCAGTGGAGTCACACCAGCGTCAATGACCTGGTATGGATTTCTCATTGATGGGGTTAACTACGTAGGTGGATGCCAGACTCGTTACGGGATCTATCCCTATTGTGAATATATGCGGGTTGCCTCTTATTCAACTGCCAAATCGGCTTTTGTCAGTGTCGCTTTAATGAGATTGGCTCAGAAATATGATCCTGAGGTGGGCAGTTTATTAATTAAAGACTATGTCCCTGAAGCAGCAGAGAGTATCGGGGATTGGTCCACGGTGACTTTCGATAATACTCTGGACATGGCGACCGGGAATTTCCGCTCCTCCGCCCGGATGCAGGACGAAGAACAATGGGATACAGATCCGTTCTGGTTGGAGCTGGATTATGATCCTTTGATAAAAGCAGCCTTTAACTGGCCCAACGGCGCCCCTCAAGGTACGACCTGGGTTTACCGCACCTCTGATACCTTCATCGTCACCCGCGCCTTGCAGAATTACCTGGTATCCCAGGAAGGGCAAGGGGCAGATATTTTCGAGTTTGTGGTGGATGAGGTATATCAGCCCCTGCGGATGGGACCGGGTTTTTTCTCCACCCTGCGCACTCGGGATAATAATTGGTATGGGCAGCCTTATGGAGGCTACGGTCTGTGGTGGACACCCGACGACCTGGCAAAGATTGCTACACTATTAAACGTGGCTCACGGTCAGATCGAGGGGCAGCAAGTACTCAACCCAGACCTGCTGGATGATGCCTTGCAGCGAGATTCCAACGATCGTGGCGTGATCCGGGATGGGAACGGGAGGTATAACAATGCTTTCTGGGCAGATCAATACGCCTCTGAAATAGTGGATGGGTGTAGATTCTGGGTGGCAAATATGTATGGTTACAGCGGGATCGTGGTCACCCTGATGCCGAACGGGACAGCCTATTACTATGCCAGCGACAACCAGGAATTCACCTCCAGTGCGGCTGTCCGGGAGTCAGATCAGCTTATCCCGATGTGTGAGGATTGAAGGATAGAGGATAAGGGAGATAATATGGATAGGAAGCGGATTATTTTATGGGTCAGCCTGGTGGTCTTATCAGTGTGCCTCCTGGGTTGTAAGCCTGCTGAAAGTCAAATAGCCGCTGTGGAAATAAGCAAATCCTCGACTCAAGAGCAAGCGGATGCAGCATTAACCCTGTCTTCCTCGCCCGTAGAAGATCTTGCTGCTACAGGAACAAATTCTCCCTTACTCCAGGAAACCCCTACCGTTTTAAATCATACCGTGACCATGGTGCCAAAAGCGGATATTGAAGGTCTTCGATTAACCATCATTTATGATAATTATGCCTTTGATGATCGTCTGGTGGCGGAATGGGGTTTTGGAGCCTTGGTGGAATTCAATGGTCATGTGGTCCTTTTTGATACCGGGGGATCCGCAGGGACGTTTATGAGCAATCTCCATATCCTGGGTATTGATCCGAAACAGGTCGAAGCAGTCGTCATTTCTCATAAGCATGACGACCATACGGCTGGGCTGTTGCCATTTCTAGAAGAAGCTGATCACCCGGCAGTTTATCTCCTGGCGAGTACCCCATCCTCTTTGAAGCTTAAGGTTGAGGCTCAAACGGAGCTTATCGAGGTTGTCCAGCCAGTGGAAATATTCCCTGGTATGTATTCGACTGGGAAATTGAGCGCTGGTGGGATCGATGAGCAGGGGTTGGTGATCGATCGTGGGGAAGACATTGTGGTCATCACCGGTTGCGCCCATCCCGGTGTTGTTAACATCGTTCGCCAGGCAAGAATGGTTGTCCAACCGGGCCAGAACATAGAATACAAGCCGGTTGCCCTGGTGCTGGGTGGATTCCATCTCATGAGAGCATCCCAGGCTGAGGTCGAAAGCATCATCGCTGATTTGAAAGCCTTGGGTGTCCAGCAGGTTTCACCAACCCACTGTACTGGCGACGAAGCAATCGCCTTATTTTCGGAGTACTTTGGAACCGGCTATATCGCTGGTGGGGTTGGAAAGATAGTGACCATGCCATAATCCTTAATGGGTATCCATCCGATTTGGATGATAGAATGGGTACAGCAATCAGTTTATCCTAGACCCTGGCTGAATATAGGGAGAAAAGGAGCTGTTATGGACGAGCAAGGTTTTCGAAGTTTCTTAAAAGAAAGGGAACTTTCTGAGTCGGAAATGGAAGCAGCCATCCGTCTGGCTGAACGGTTTGAACTTTTTCTTGAAGCGGCTGGTCATGCTTCGGGGACGAAAGCGGATGTGAATACATTCTCCCTACAGCTGATCGAGGAAGGGCAGAATACCCTCGAGTACTATTATGCCCTGGCTCGCTATGGTCGCTTTATCAAGAATGATCAGGTTTATGTCGGCGTTGTAGACCTTCTGGACGGCGCAGAAGCGCTTGATAACCTTTACCAGATAGCTGGTCAAGTGTTGGGGTCAGACCGGCGTGACCTTGTATTTCAAAAGGTAGAGTTACCGCCTATGGGCACCCCAAATCTGGAGAAGGTTAAAACTGCACAGAGGGTGATCCCTCGTCTTGTTGAATTTGCAGAACCGCTTGAATGCAATCAAATCCTTGCCAACAGCCTGCGGGATTTGGAGGACTCCTGGTTCCTGGAGGAGAAAAATCTATATCAGGAATGCGAAGATCTGGATGAATTCCTGGACCGGAATGCCCAGGACTTTATAGAAAGCTTAGAAAAGA
Organism: uncultured Anaerolineales bacterium; assembly: GCA_964613985.1. Taxonomy (GTDB): domain Bacteria; phylum Chloroflexota; class Anaerolineae; order Anaerolineales; family UBA11858; genus CAZTJD01. The sequence continues at coordinate 11,553 of CAZTJD010000087.1, read as the reverse complement.
TCCGTGCTGAGAATGGACTCTTCTTCACCCAAAGAATCACCACTGAAGTGATGGATTACGTCCGGGGAGAACCTCTGATTGCTCGCGGTATCAGGGAAGGGGATATCCTCTATGAGGTCAAAATTCCCCATATGGCGGCTGAATTCCTGGCAGAAGAGGATCCCCAGCTGAAGCGCTACTACTACTGCCATTGTCCCTGGGTAAAGGAAGCCCTCAAAGGAGGACAGGCGGACATCCCACCCGTTTTCTGTACCTGCAGCGCTGGCTTTCATAAGAAACGCTGGGAGGTGGTTTTTAACCAACCCTTAAAGGCGGAGATACTCGAATCGGTGCTACAGGGGGATGACTGGTGCAAGATCGCCATTCACCTGCCGGTTGGGATGGATTGGACCTGACCCATAATCAACTAGAGTCTTCTTCACTGTAAAGAACAGGTTGGTCCTCTGTGGACGATGCTCTGCATTATCACCTTTTCCTGGGTGCAACGAAGAACCTCTTCCCTCAAGCAACAACATTCCTCCCCTAACACGTTTCAACGTGTTTCTGTCTATCAACCCGCAATTCATTCGCGGGCATCTTCCTGGATATACCCCTCCAGCTCACAACGCCGTCCTCGGCGAAAATCATCTCCTCGCTCTCTTTCTGGCGGCATGGAAATTCGATCTTGCACTCCTTTTCCATCTCTAACCATGATTCGATACCCTTCAAATCATGGTCTTTGACCCTTAGTCACACGGCTTCGTTCAAACCTGATCCGCTGCCATAAAGCAGTTGCGTGATTAACTTGTGTTTACCAGACAAACGGACTAAAATATTTTGGACTTCGGCTTTTGTGAGTACAACAGGCAATCGTTTTGGTCTTTTGGCACCGGTGTATTGAAAGTCGATCGCCACCGATTGATTGAGCACTTCTCGAGACAAGAACAGGATGGCACTTAAGGCTTGCTTTTGGGTGGATGCTGCCACATTGCGATCGACTGCCAGATGGATTAAATAGGCTTCAATCTCAAAGCCCCCATATCCTGGGGATGATTTTTGTCGTGGAAGAAGATGCGCTGTTCGATCCAATTCAATTAATCCTGTTCGGTTATATTGGAATAATTTTTCAGGTGGATTTTTTCGCGGACTCGATCGAGCAGTTTCTTCGGCTTTTGATCCGTATATTGATATAATCTATTATCGTGAAGTTCTTGTGGATAGGCTGCCATATTTCATATTATCCACAGGTTTTGCGCTGATAATGTCCCTGAGGAAGACTTTATCCAAACGAGATGTCGATTTTAATTCAGATAAGATGACTTTTTCGGATTTCGCGCATTAATTTATTAGGTTATCAACCCGTTAGGCCCCCATCAGAAATCGGGAAAAGAATTTCGTCAAGTTTAAAACTAAAAATTAGGCTGAGTTTGCTAATGAATGATATGATAATTGTAGGTTTTCTTGTTTTGGCGGTGGCCATTGTCATGACTATGGTTGGTAAAGGAGGCGGCAATTTCTATGTTGTGATTTTAGCAATCGCAAATATACCAATGCATGAGGCCGCGACCACCGGTCAATTTATCCTTTTTTCGGCATCTGTTGCAGCAATGATGATTTTTCAGAAGAGTAAGTCTGTAATGTGGACTTTAGCGATAATAATGGGAAGTGTCACTGCATTATCAGCGCTGGGAGGGGGCTATTTTTCACATTTATTCAGTAATTTTACTTTGAAAATGATCTTCGCCGTAATGCTGTTGATAGCCGGATTAGTGATGCTCATTCCGGTCTCAAAGAATATGGATAATGCAACCAAACGGAATTATGGAATCATAAATATTAAATCTGAAGATGAAACATATGGGGTCAACTTATGGGTTACATTGCCGGTCACTGTAATAACAGGGTTCGCATCTGGAATGGTAGGGGTTTCAGGCGGGTCTTTTCTAGTCCCGTTGATGGTCTTGGCATGTGGTGTGCCAATGCACGCAGCGGTTGGGACAGCATCAGCGTTAATTATGGCGATAGCTTTAATGGGCTTTTTAGGACATGCAATTCAAGGAGATTTCAATCCTTCATGGGCAGTCCCGTTAGCGTTGGTTACGATTGTTGGAGGAGTATTGGGTGGAAAGTTCTCATTGAAGACAAAACCTAAGCAACTAAAAAACCTGTTTGCTTACACAAATTGGATTGCAGCACTGTTTATGATTTTCAATGCACTTCATACAAAAGGAATCATTTAATAATGGTGGAGCCTAACCCAAGCTGCAGCGGACTTGGCTTTGCCAAGGTGGTAAGCGGCGCGAAAAATCAAAGTCGGATCGTGCGTAAGCAAGGTTCGGGTAAAAAACGCCAAGCCGCTGAGCAACCTGTTAGTTTGCAAAGCTATGTCAAAAATTGGTAAAATGAAAACATGATACCTGTACCAAAAACAACACTTGAATCACTGGCTGTAGCGTATGGGGCTCAGGCCTCCGATCTGAGACATTTTGGTGGTGGAGAAGAATCGTCTGACGGTATTGTCTACGCATATCCATACCAAGATACTCAGCGGCTCTTGAAAATCATGGCAATATCGAAAGATAGCCAACGGGAGGGGTTACTCTGTCTAGAAGGTCGTTTGCAATTCATGCGCTACTTGGGTGAAAATGGAGCGCACATCGTCTTTCCCCAATTGTCACCGGGTAAAAATCTGTATGAAACTTTTCTCGGTGAGCAGCATTTGTGGGTCGGTTATAGCATGGAAATTGCGCCAGGGAAAACTCGCCATGAGAAAACCTGGGATCCTGAATTCTTCCGTCAATGGGGAGCCACGCTGGGCACCTTGCACCGTCTAGCACAGCAATATTCTTCGTGGCAGGCTTTGATAGATGTGGAAACCGGGGCAGAATATCTGACTTGGTGGCGAGAATGGGAAAGCTTTTACCATTGGATCCAAGATGAAGAAGTCCAATCCAAATGGGTGGAGATAAAACAGCACTTAGAAACTTTGCCGGTGACACGTGAATCTTTTGGCTTGATCCATAATGACCCGCATATCTGGAACTTATTGGATGATGGTACCCAAATAACGGTGTTGGATTTTGATGTGGCCAATCATCATTGGTTTGTCAACGATATTGCGATCGCGTGTCAGCACATTCTAATCTTCCTGTCGGGGGGGCTGAATGGACCGGTGCACCAACGTAATAAATTGTTAGGGTTTCTCGAAAACTTTCTGGCAGGGTATGCAAGCGAAAATCAGTTGCCACCAGAATGTCTGGCGTGGCTGGATTGGTTTATTGCCTATCGACGCATACTTTTGTTCACGGTGATGAATGATTGGGTTCGATCTAATCCAAAACTGCATACATCATGGAAGCGCATGATCTTGTCATCACCTGCAGTTGTGGGCGATGCTTTGGCAGGCTAACCCCGCGTCAACCTGACCTGGCTGTAGCTGCGCTCCTACCTTGGTGAGGGTGCGGCCAAAATCCTTGTCAGCGGAGTTGTGGGTTCGCACCGCCGAGCAGGTGAAGCCATCGTTAGCCCGCTTAATATAGTCAATTGTCGGCATGGTTCACAACTCCAGCAATAAAGAAACAAAAACAATAACCAAACAAGGAGCACAAAAAAAGAAAACTTACAGATTGAATGCAGTGATGGCAGGTGCCCTCTACTTCCTGGGGACGGTTTTTGGAGTTACGGGTGCGAGCATTGGCGGCGAAGTGCTTTCCTCGATTGTTTCCGCCAAACCACTCGCCGGTGTGGATATTCGGGCTCTCGCTGCTGCGGATTCCTCCCAGCTTACTGTGGGGGCATTTTTCACCCTCCTAATGGGGCTTTCGCTGGCGGCGATGACCGTTTTCCTGTTCCCGATCTTCAGAAAAGATAGCGAAGGACTGGCGTTGAGCATGCTGATTTTCCGTGGAGCGATCGAGGGAACCGAGTAAATGTTTACGACCCTCAATCTTTTAACCCTTGTCGTGCTCGCTAACGAATACGTTGTTGCCGGGGCAGATTCAGCTGCTTTGCAGTCTATGGGCAATGTCTTTTACCATTACGCTGACTTCATTGGCCCGGTTCATACCCTTACGTTTCTCATTGGGGCAACGTGTTTATACATCTCCTTTTACCGCACCCAGCTGATCCCCCGCTGGCTGTCCGTCTGGGGTCTGATCGGCGTGGTTCCGTATGTGGCTTACGCCTTGTTGCATTTCTTCAACATGGATCACGGCATTGGGCTTTGGTTACAAATGTTGTTGGCGCCGCAGGAAATAGTGATGGGCCTCTGGCTGGTGATTGCAGGATTCAATCAGGATGCAGTTAAGAAATTGGATGAGGTACATTAGCCTCACCCAATTTCCTTGTCTTCTGACTGGTGTCTTGATTGAGATAATACACTGAGTATGTTGTCGCCTGAAGTCCTGTTAGGTAGTTTGGCTGACAATTACCAGCAAGAAAAAACAAGATGAGTGAACAATGAATAATGAACAACAAAACGAAACACATACAATTACAAAGTCAATCATATTGCATTTATTTCCGGGAATGTTAACTGGGGGTTTTTATTTTCTGGTTCGAGATTCACTACACAAAATAGGGTATCCTTCAATTTTTGCACTCATGCTTGCAATTGCATTCGTTATTGTGCCGGTAGAGTTGGGGTATTTATTGTACAAGGGAAAACAGAAAAACGGGCGTTATAAGCTAGATGGTATCATCAGCTATCGTATGCCAATCTCAATATGGCAGTATATCTTGTGGATATTGGGAATTTTTGTAGCAACGGGAATAATCTTTACGCTTTTGAAGCCAATTGATGGTTTTCTGCAAGAAAAGTTGTTTTTCTGGGTTCCAAATTTCGAAAGTGGACTGGATGGAAATTATTCCAAGACGAATCTGATCATCACATACGTAACAATGATGGTATTTGGTGTAATTATTGGACCGTTGGTAGAAGAATTGTATTTTCGGGGATATTTATTGCCAAGAATGTCTGGGAAGCTCTCAAGCTTATGGCATAGTCTTCTGTTTGCGATCTATCATGTCTTTACACCTTGGATGATAATAACAAGAACGATAGGGTTGCTCCCATTGATATTTGCAGTGAAAAAGAAAAATATCTATATCGGCATCATCGTTCACATTTTGGTCAATTTAATAGATGCAGTAATGGGCTTTGCATTTATTGTGAGTATGGTCTAAAAACAATCTTGGCACGTAAATAAAGGAAAAAATCGATGACAAATCACAACAAAAATAGAAATCCCTGGATATTTTTCTTGCTGACTTTTGCCTATTCATGGGTTATTTGGATACCTTCTGTGTTAGATGGAATAGGTATAGATTTGCCTTTTAGTGTGACCGGGTATTCAACGCTGGTTGTGATCATTGGAGCCTTCGCACCTATGTTGGCCGCAATCACACTTATAGCCCGGGATGCAGGCTGGAAGGGAACAAAAGCATTTTTAGGGCAGGTACTTGATTTTCACGTAAAGCCAATATATTTGGTTATTGCATTGGCGTTGCCGGTTTTAATTCATGCGATAGCTCATTATCTAGCGCTTGCTGTAGGCTTGGATGTTGCTAAGACGCTATTTCCGACCGAAATTTCTGTCGCGCCAATAGTTTTGGCGATTCCATACTTTATTCTTATGTTGGTAATTGGCGGTGGACAAGAAGAATTTGGCTGGCGGGGTTATGCTCAGGAACCTTTACAAAGAAAAATCGGGGTGATACCGGCAAGTTTAGTTATTGGTGTTATCTGGGGTATTTGGCATTTACCTTTATGGTTTATGGCAGGTGATTTGCATAGCGCATACTCGTTTTTGGCTTTCGTGATGATGACCACGAGTATATCGATCATGTATGCTTGGTTGTATAATTCGAGTGACAAGAAACTTATCGTCGTGATGTTTTTTCATGCAATGAACAATACGGCTGCACCATTGCTACCATTTTTACATGGAATAGAAGGAAAATCAGAGAGTGCGTACTGGATTTACGCTGCTGTAAATGTACTTTTTGGGATCATATTTGCTTACGTTCTTAAAAAGGATCAAAGCCGACATAATGATGAGATAATCGCAATCTAATTTTACAATGCCAACTGCGAAAGCAATAATTTCCTCGAATCCCGTAGTGCAATGGCTAATATACAGCAGGCTACCGCGCATGAACGCAGACGGGGCTTTTGCCCCGAGGGTACGCGGCGTGATTTGCCCATCTTGGTTATGAGCAAAGTCGCGTTAGGGCGACCAACGCCACGCCGCTGAAACTCTCGTTAGCCAGTATTAAAAGAATACTTATGAAACAACCTAAACCTCATGAAGTTCACAAATTGCTTTCAGATTTACTTGCGCAAGGAGAGCTTGAACAAGCTTTTCAGCTAACCGTCAAGTATATGGATTCGCTAGACGATGGCTTTCTACGTTTCAATTATCTGTGTTTGGCTACTCGGCTTGGTAAAATTCGGTTAGCAATAGATTGGTTGGAAAATTCGCTCAACACGGATCATTGGTTTTCTGCCTGGTTTTTGCGCCGTAGTACTGATCTTCAGTCTTTACATAATCTGCCGAGATTCGAGAAATGCCTAGAGGTCTTAGTAGAAAAAGAAGCGCACTATTGGCGACAAGAAACCATGAAACTGTTGACGCTAACTCCAAACGGTGGACATTCACCCTATCCTCTATTGGTCGGTTTGCATGGGAATGGTCTCAACACGGTGGATGCGGCTCAGCAATGGGCATGTGTGCCTCAACACGGTTGGCTCGCTACCTTCCCCTTAGCGCCCCATTTAGTCCAATATGGCAAACACTGGTGGGATACCCATGATGAAAACGTGGGGTATGTAGTGTCCCATGTACAATCCATCTGTAAACAATATTCAGTTGCGGAAGACAAAATCCTGTGGAGCGGATTTTCGAAAGGTGGCGAAGTTGCCATGTATTTGGCGCTTCGCGGTTGTCTAGACCAAAAGGTCTTTTTTACAATCGGCGCGGGAGGGTATTTACATCTTGAATCAGAAAAGTGGCGTCCGATCATCGCCGAGGCCTCACCAGATGTACGTGGAGTCATGCTGCATAGTCCATACGATCTGGAACGCATCGGCGAATCTCTGGAAGTTATTCTACCGATGTTGGATGAGCAAGGCATTGCTTATCAGGCGATTGAATATGAAGCTGAAGGACATGTCTTCCCGGCTGATTTCGAGAGACGGTTTTGTGAAGCGCTAGAGTTTCTTTTCGAGAAATAAAGAGCCACCTGACACATATGGTAAAGCTATTCAATGGTAAGAACTGGCTAACCCCGCGTTAACTATGACCTGGCTGTCGCTGCGCTCCTACCTTGGTGAAGGTGCGGCCAAAATCCTTGTCAGCGGAGTTGTGGGTTCGCACCGCCGGGCAGGTTACGCCACTGTTAGCCACCAAAAAAGGAGTAATCAAATATGAAGATTACAGGGAAACAGGTAATTCTACAGGATGATCGAGATTCTGACCCTGAAGATTACTTCAGATGGTTCAATTTGGAAGAATGGCAATATTATGATCGGCCGGATCAACCTTTCCAGCCTGTTAGTAGGGAGAAATTTGAAGAGCGCGCCAAGAAAAACCGAGAGAGATATGAAGAACGAGCCAAGGATAAATCAAAGCCGAACCCCGGTTTTCATATAGATACTGTAGATGGAAAACATCTTGGGTGGTTATCTATCTACAATTGGGATGAAGAAGAAAAATCTACTTTTACCGGTATCTCTATACCTGAAGAAGAGAATTGGGGAAAAGGATATGGTACTGAAGCAGTGAGTTTATTTCTAAACTACCTATTTGACTCTTTCGATCTAAACACAATTCGAACTGGGACTTGGAAAGGGAATAAACGAATGGTTCGGTGTGCACAAAAGGCGGGTTTCGGTAACGAAAAAATCATGCCCCACCGTTCTGAAATTTCAGTCCGCGGTGAGCCTTTGGAGTATATCGAGTTTTCATTGTCGAGAACAGAATGGATTAAAAAGATTAATGGTGGCTAACCCCACACCACCCGACCTGCTGGCGCAGGGATGTCCGTGGCGCAAAATTGCAGGCCGAAAATCTGGTTTACAATAGTTGAGCTTGCTTGCGCCACAGGCGGGTAGTGAAAACCGTTAACCCGCACTCCCTGTCCATACCCCTAATCGCAAGGAGCTGAAAGAATGAAGTGTCGGATATTCATCATAGCACTTGTCGTATTGTTGTCGGTTTCTTGCATTGGCAAGCAGGAAGCAAACGAGGTTCTCCCTGCTAAGTATGTAGAGAAAGTAGATTCAATCCCTGATCTTATGCAAACTGATCTGGCATTGGGTTTGATAGAAGGAGGCGTGATGTCTTGCGGTTCTGTATCAGCTTCCAACAGTTTCGCGTGGTTGGCTGATAATGGCTATGAAAACATGGTGCTCAGAGAAGAAGATGGCAGCGTGAATTATGCCAAGACGGCTCAGGCAATGGATCGTGTTTTGCACTTAGCGACAAAAAGAGGGGCTTTGCCACCATCATTCTTGAGAGGCGTTGAGAGTTATCTTTCAGAGCAAGGTTACACAGATGAAGACTACCGGCTTGAATTTCAAGGTTGGTTACATCCAGAGCGTTTTGAAGGGGTAAGCATTCCCAACATAAATGCAATCAAAAAAGGTATTATTGGTGATGGCGCGGTGTGGCTATATGTTGGCTTTTACCAATTTGATGAGCAAAAAAACGAGTATCAGATTATCTCCCATCATTACGTAACGTTGGCAGGTTATAGTGTAGATGAATATGGAAAGGAAAACCCAAATGTATTGATAGTACACGACCCAGCGCCCAGGTCTGGACCGGGAGTCTCTCACGACTATGTCCATATCGAGGAAATCGAACATGGACGCATCACCGTTGGTTCTAATCCACTGGCTGCTTTCTATTCACAATTACCAGTTGATGCGACTGGTTACTACAAGCTAGGAGATGGGCTGGCGTATAACGGCAAAGCAGATGTTGCCATCCTGGATGGAGTAATCATTCTTGAGATGAAGTAGGTCTTGTTGCGAAAGCTCTTACCCGCATCCGCGCCGTGGCTCAATTCAATGTTGGGCTGCTGGTATGGTCTGATAAATAATATGAGAATGAAGAGATCGTCAGTGGTAATAATCATCTTTGTTATTTCTTTTCTAGCTGGTTGTCAGATCGCTGAAGAAGAATTGATTCCAACACAGACACCAACCGATGAAATTGCAGTAATGATAATGCCAACGATTGCACCAACCCCTCTTGCATCTCCAACACCGACCAAGATTGAACTAAACGGGTATGAATTTCCAAACTTGATTGATCCGACAAAACGATATATGTTCTATCTACCCGGAAAGATTCTCGAAGATCAAGGTATCCCAGCGGTCAGCCCCGAGTTCGGTGAGTATCAGTATGAAGAAATCCTAATGACGTTACAGAGCTACGGTTTTGAGGTCATCAGTGAACAGCGGCCCAAGAATGCAGACGGTTGGGAATACGCTCAGATAACTGCCCGGCAGGTCGCCAAACTGCTCACAGCTGGCGTTCCTCCGGGTTCGATCACCGTAGTGGGAGCGTCGAAGGGAGGCTCCATCGCCGCCGTCGCTTCCTCTCTGGTGGGCAATTCCGCAGTGAACTACGTGCTGCTGGGATCCTGCCACCCAACTCTGGTAGAAGAGTGGAAACAAGGAGGCCTGATCCTCTCCGGGAATGTGCTGGCTATCCGCGACATTGCCGACGACGAGTACTCGGGCTCGTGCGAGGAACTCTTCGCCCTTGCTGAGGGGCAGGGGCTCAGCCGCCACGATGAAATCGTGCTCCATGTGGGTACGGGGCACGGTATCCTCTACGAACCGCTTTCGGAATGGGTGCTCCCCACGGTGCAGTGGGCAAACCAGGAATAGTAGGCGAGCGACTACATGCCGCCCATCACGGCGTTCTAAGAAGCGGTAATTACACTATTGGCGAGGAAATTTTGATTTAAGAGGGTAGTTTGAAGGAAAAATAGTGCGCACGCTCGAAATCATCCTACTGGGAACGCTATTTGTGAGATTGGTTGGATATTCCTTTCCATCCATTAAAAGGTCACGCTGGATAAACTTACTCCCCAGCTTAGCAGTGATTATAACCGTGATGCACCTTGTATTGGAAAAGTATCGCTGGCAAATGGTGCCTGCGTATGGGCTGACCCTCTTGTTCTTCCTTCTGAGTATACGTTGGATCAAACGAAGGGGACGACCATTGGATAAACAACCGCCAGGCCGGGTTTTAATCATCATCGGATTCTTGTTTAGGTTGCTGATCTTCACTATTGTTGCTGCGCTGCCCATTATCATGCCCGTGTTCCGTTTGCCCGATCTAACGGGGCCATATCCGATAGGGACGACAAATCTCTATCTGGTAGACAATACGCGTCCTGAAACGCTCACGCCGAATCCGGATGATCACCGAGAGCTTCTGGTTCAAATCTGGTATCCTGCCCAGGTGGAGCCTGGCGCTAGACTAGCTCCTTTAATGGAGTACACGCCTTTTCAGTTCAGTCACCTGTCCCTGGTGCAAACCCATGCATACCAGGACGCACCCGTATCCAACGCCCAAGTCTCCTACCCGGTGTTGATCTTTTCACATGGTCACGTTGGTTTCATCGAGCAAAACCTGACGCAGATGGAGGAACTGGCCAGTCATGGCTACATCGTTTGTAGCATTGCTCATCCATATCACACTATCGTAACGTTCTTTCCCGATGGACGTGTCGTACCTGAGGATTCATTCTTAGCGAACAATTTTCTGAAAGGGATTTCACCTGCGCCAGCAATTTATTCCGAGCATCTGCGCATCTGGACGGACGATACACGTTTTCTGATGGACGAGTTGGAGAGCCTCCAAGCAGGAGAGAGGGAGGGTCTGTTCGCTGGCAAACTGGATATGACCCGCCTTGGAATCTTTGGACAGTCCTTCGGGGGTACTACAGCGGTTCAGGTATGCTCCGTTGACGACCGCTGTCAGGCAGGTCTTAGCCTGGATGCTGGCTTACCGAGCGGTTTAGATTCTCCCTTGAAACAACCCTTCATGTTTATGTTGAACGAGAGCGCGACGTACTATCTGAACACAAATCTACGGGCAATAGAAAGCGCTGCTTATGGCGTCCAGGTTCGTGGAACCACGCATTTTGACTTTACTGACCTTTCTTTGTATTCACCTGTACTCAAGTTCACCAAAGCATTTGGCCCAATAGATGGAAACCGCATGGTTAAGATCATCAATAGCTACGCGGTAGCTTTTTTTGATGAATACCTCAAGGGAGAAATGTCCCCCTTGCTCGATGGGCCTTCACCTGATTACCCGGAAGTGACGATAAAGATGCAAAACCCTTAAGAATGTGGCAGAAGGGTGAATTGTTCAAATAGAGCTGCCTAACACAGCGTGCACCCGCCTCGTGAGATTCACCCCGCTAAATTGAGTTGATCCTGACCTCGAACATTTTCCATCAAAGCAGTATGATCTCATCCTGCCTACCTACGGGTAACGCAAACCGTTAGTGCGCCAAGCGAAGCTTGGCGTTTCTTGCAGGGTGAAA
>CAZTJD010000086.1:6320-18141 GCA_964613985.1 uncultured Anaerolineales bacterium | reverse complement strand
AACCATTTCTAATCCCAGGCAACCGGATTGGTATCTTGCTTATCCATGGTTTTACTGGTACCCCTAAAGAATTTCGAGAGATGGGTCAAAATCTTGCCGGCGCAGGTTACTCCATCCTCACCCCACGCCTTTTTGGACACGCCACCCAGATCGAAGACCTGGAACGTGCAAGATGGGAAGATTGGATGCATTCAGTCGAAGATGGCTACCACCTGCTTCGTGGGCTCTCGGAAAAAATCGTCATCGCAGGGCTGTCCATGGGTGGAATCTTGTCCATCCTCTTTGCAGCCCGTTTTAAAGTAGATGGCCTAATCGCCATGTCAACTCCATATGAACTTCCTCCAGACCCGAGGGCAAAATTCTTATCCATCCTATGGCCTTTTCTAAAGAGAGTCCCCAAGGGTAAATCAGATTGGGTGGATCCACATCCAGCTGAAGACCACATCGATTATGCCACATACCCTACCCATGCCATCCTGGAACTCAAGTCACTCATCCAAGAAATGCAGGCTGTTTTGCCCCATGTAACTGTGCCAACCCTTCTCATGCATTCCTTGAAGGATGGTGCCGTAGCTTATAGTCAGATGGAGAAAATTGCTACCAGGCTAGGTTCTCAGGATAAGACCTCGGTTTCCCTACAGAACAGCGGTCATGTAATTATTCGTGATCAAGAAAAAGAGCGAGTCTTCCAGGAAGCAGATCGATTTATACGTCGCATTTTTGGGAGTATTAGTTGAGTCGTGACCTTCTCCTCGTTGCCATATCCTTACTCGCCTGGGGCATGGGGGAGGGTACCTATCTTCTGTTTCAACCCCTTTATTTAGCTGAATTGGGGGCATCGCCCGTCTCCATTGGAGCGATCCTCGGCGCGGTAGGTACCGCCATGACCCTTGCCCACATTCCCGCTGGCTATCTTGCTGATCGCTTCGGTAGACGCATTATGATGTGGAGCGCTTGGTTTCTTGGTGTCACTGCTGGGGCTATCATGGCTCTAGCCAGATCCTTACCTGTCTTTACAACTGGTGCAATCGTCTACGGGATTACCGCTTTTGTGAGTGCCCCCTTAAATAGTTATATTACCGCTGCCCGCGGCAGGTGGACAGTGGGAAAGGCCATCACCTTCTCTCAGATCTTTTATAATACTGGTGCTATCTTCGGGCCGATCATCGGTGGATTTATAGGCGATCGCTATGGTTACGCTGCGATCTATACCTTCGCCACTTCTATTTTTATCTCTTCAACCATTATCATCCTCTTTATTAGTCCTCAACCAACCGAGAAAATGGCTGGGACTTCAAGATCTACAGCACTGATCAATCGCTACTTCATTGGATTCCTACCCATTTTATTCATCGCAAATCTAGGGATGTACCTCTCGCAACCTCTTTCCCCAAACTATCTTCAGCAAACCCATAGTCTTTCCCTCCACGACATAGGCTTATTGGGCTCGATTAACAATATCGGGAATGTATTCTTCAACCTGGTATTTGGATCTTTAAAAACCCATACGGGATTCTTCCTTGGTCAGCTTGTTTCTGGTTTTTTCCCACTTATGTTATGGCAAGGATCAGGACTTCCATGGTTCGGCTTAGGGTATTTCATGCTTGGAGGATTCCGGTTTGCAGGGGTCATGGCGCTGGCTCACCTTCGTGAATTTATTGATTCTGTAAACATGGGACTGGCGTACGGTATAGCCCAGACAACGGTGGGATTAGCGACAATGATTGCCCCTATCCTGGCAGGTCTGCTTTATGATAAGAATCCAGCATTGGTTTTTCAAACTGCTATAATTACCATCTCGATATCAATGACCATCACCTTTATTTTCAATAAATTTTCTTCCCGCAGATACCATTAACCGGGGGAGAAATCTTATTAGAACCCCTTTAGAATCGTATAGAATGCCAACTTTTTTCAAAACCTTCTCGATCCATGTAATCAAGTATCTTCCCCTCAGATAGATTGTATATCTCTTTATCCGTACTTGAGTTTATAATATTGATCTCATAACTTACTCACAAAGTACTATTTTCTCTAATATATTTTCCAAAGAATCCATTCAACTCGCTTCTGATATATCTAGTAATAGAGGATTAAGAAATTATCAGCTAAATTCAAGTTCATTCGTAAAAAACCTTAAGGAGGTAATGGTCATGGAAGGTATCCAAAATTGGGGCATCAACCTCATCCTGTTTTTACAAAGCTTAGGGGATTGGATCATCCCCCCAATGGTCTTCTTTACATCCCTTGGAGTTGAAGAATTTTACCTGCTGGTCGTCCCCGTTTTATATTGGTGTGTTGATCCTATCATTGGCGTTCGAACTGGCATCATGCTCCTTTTGAGTGGCAGCGTCAATACATTGTCCAAATGGATTTTCCATCAACCCAGGCCCTATTGGGTTTCAACAAAAGTAACCGCCTATTTTACGGAAACATCTTTTGGTTTACCTTCTGGACATGCTCAGAATGCAGTCACTATTTGGGGCATCATTTCTCATTCGTTTAAAAATCGTTTGTTATGGGTGATAGCGATACTATTGATGTTTCTTATTGGAATCTCTAGACCTATCTTGGGTGTTCACTTTCCACACGACACGCTTCTTGGCTGGACATTTGGTATCATCATCCTGGTTTTCTTTATTAAAACCGAACCTGTTTTCCTAAAATGGTTCAGTCCAAGAAGTATTCTGTTCAAGATTAGTTTCTACTTCTTTTTTTCGCTTATTCTTATTTTTGCCAGTGCCCTTGTGTTATATCCACTCAGTGATTGGGTCATGCCAGAAGTTTGGGTGGAAAATATTCAGTCTGCTTTTCCACAGGAAGAAATTCCAATTCCCCTCACCCTCTCCTCCCAGGTCTCCCTTGCCGGGGTTTTCTTCGGTCTTACCCTGGGACACACTATCTTATTTCAAAAGAAAGGCTTTTCAGTAAAAGGGAGATGGTGGCAGTTGGTCTTGCGTTACCTGATTGGTGTCCTTGGCGTGATTGTGATCTGGTATGGTCTGGACCAGCTTTTCCCAGATGGTGAGAGTTTTATCCCTTATGTATTCCGTTATTTCCGTTATTTCTCTGTTGGTTTTTGGGTCACCTTTTGCGCCCCCACCCTCTTCATCCGCTTCCGTCTTGCTAACCATCGTAAATAGGAATACGATCCGCTCGAAAATCCATCCAATCCAATAAAAAAGCCCCCGCTAGGACACAGGGGCTCGATTATTGTTTAACAAGCTACTTCTCTTCTTCTTTTTCCCTTTGCACTGCTGCAATGATCTCTTGCGCAAGGTGAGAGGGGACAGTTTCATATTTCAGAAATTCCATGATGAACATTCCTCTGCCCCCAGTCATAGATCTCAGATCTGTTGTATAGCGCTGCATCTCTGCCAAGGGAACTTGCGCCGTAATAATGGATTTACCACGTTCTGTATTCATCCCCTGGACTCGGGCTCGACGCGTGTTCATATCGCCGAGGATATCTCCCATGTTTGATTCGGGAACGATGACTTTAACATTCATGATCGGCTCTAGCATTACTGGAGAAGCCTGACGGAATGCCATCTTAAAAGCCTCTCTCGCAGCTATCTCAAATGCGACGGGTTTTGAATCAACCGGGTGCTCTTTACCGTCATAAACCGAAACCTTGACATTATGAACTGGATAACCAGCCATCACCCCATCTCGCATCACCCCTTTGATACCTTTTTCAATTGCAGGCCGGTAATTGTTCGAAATCACACCGCCAAACACGTCCCAGGAGAATTCATAATCTTCTTCACTTGTTGAGACTGCCATGGTAATGTCCGCGAATTGCCCTGCACCACCAGTCTGCTTCTTGTGTCGGTATTGTGCGTCACCTTTCCCAGTGATCGTCTCCTGGTAGGGTACTTTCGGTTCAGCCGTTGTCAGGTTCGTCTGGAACTTAGATTTTGCTTTGCGTATGGCAACATCAATATGCTGGTCTCCCATTCCCTGCAGGATAGTTTGCTTGGTCGCCCGAACCTGCTCCCAATTGAGGGTCAAATCCTCGTCACAAATCCTTGTCAGGGTTGGGCTGATTTTTGCTGAATCAGCCTGTGATTCGGGGAAAACCGCCACCCTAAAGAGAGCGCTTGGATAATCCGGAACTGGCAACGTCAGCGGGTGACCTTTATCACACAATGTATGGCTGGTTGATGTCTCACTTAATTTAGGCACAGTTGCAATGTCGCCGGCATGAACAACTTTTACTGGCAGTTGCTCATTTCCCCGCATGACAGCGATGCCTCCTAATCGTTCTTCTACCTCAGCTGTTTGGTTCCAGACCCTGCTGTCAGAGTTCAACACCCCGGAATATACCCTAAAAAATGTGATTTTACCTACGAAGGGATCAGCTGTCGTCTTCCATACATAAACTGCCAAGGGACCACTATCCGCTGCTGGTAGTTCTTCTTCTCCTTCCGCACCCAGGGCGATGACGGGTGGTCGATCGGATGGGGAAGGCATCAATCGGATGATCGCATCCAGAAGTTTTGCCAGCCCAATTTCTTGCACTCCCGATGTTATAAAAACAGGGACAAAGGTCCCTTCGATAATTACACTGCGCAGACCCTCCATGATCTCATCCGCATCAAGTTCTTCCCCCTCTAAATATTTCATCAACAACTCATCTTGCCCTTCTGCAGCTGCTTCAACCAATTCCATTCTCGCCGCCTCAGCTGGATCCCTATATTCTGAAGGGATTTCCTCAGCCTTATTCCCACTACCGGCGTAGGCCTTCATGCTTAGCAGGTCAATCACGCCTTTGAACCCTGATTTTTCTCCCCAGGGTAGTTGTACCGGGATTAGGCGAGCATCCGATATTTGCTGCACTGATGCCATTGCCTTGCCAAAATCGGCGTTTTCACGTTCCATCTTGTTAATGAGTACAAATTTTGGTAGGTTAAATTCATCGCTGTAATTCCAGGCTATATCTGTTCCCACCTCAGCCCCTGCTACAGAATCCACAAGGATCAATGAACCATCCGCAACCCGTAGTGCTGAAATGACTTCTCCCACAAAATCTGTGTACCCAGGCGTGTCCAGGAAGTTAATCTTGTGGTTGTTGTATTCAATCGGTATCACTGAAGTCGATAAGGATATTCCCCGGCGAATTTCCTCTTCCTCAAAGTCTGCTACTGTTGTCCCATCTTCAATTCTTCCAAGTCTGGTGGTAACACCCGTGAAATGTAACAAAGCCTCCGCCAGCATCGTCTTGCCAGCGGAGCTGTGTGAGACCAGGGCGATGTTCCGAATGTGCTCGGTTTTATATTCTTTCATTATTCTTGACCTTCCTTATAACAATTTATAATAACAGTTATTTTCAGGATATATTTTTTGACAATTTGACGATTCTACGGCAATATTTCTTAATTGTCAAAGCATTATCCTAAATCGGATGATTCTCGCATGTTTTACAATACAGCTTCCACGCACGACTTAGGATTATCTCAGAATAACCTCTTCATTATAGGTTAAAATGGCAAAAAATGTAAGTTCAAACTTCTCATAAAGGAGATTTTTACTTAGCGTGTATGGATTTTATCCGAAAAATTTTCTTTCATATCTGGTATTTCCAAGACCCACCATGGGATACAAATCAAACACCCCCCGAGGTTTATTCTTTCATTGAAAATAGAACACCTGGACGGGCTTTAGATTTAGGTTGTGGGACAGGAACAAATGTGATAACGCTGGCAAAATATGGCTGGCAAGCGTTGGGCGTCGACTTCATCCCAAAAGCGATCCATACTGCTCAGTTTAAGGCAAAGAAAGCAGGGATCCCGGCTGATTTCCGTATCGCTGATGTTACCCAATTAAAAGACATTCAAGGGCCTTTTGACTTGGTTTTGGATATTGGTTGTTATCAAAGCCTTGATAAAGCGGGAATGGCATCTTACCGAAAGAGGTTAAATCAACTAATGCCATCAGGTAGTTATTACATGATTTACCTGTTCTTTCGATCAGAAAAATCAATTTCAGGCTCCGGTGCTTCAGAAGATGATCTGCTTCCTTTTTTACAATTTTTAGAACAAATCAAGCGTGAGGATGGCACTGAAAGAGGTATTCGAAAATCATCATGGCTGATTTATCGAAAACCAGAAAAAGAATAAATCACCCCATGTATTTCCTTTTCCTTTTTATTGATGGCCTTGGTTTAGGCCAGGATGATCCCGAGTCGAATCCTCTAGCTAATGCAGTAATGCCAAACATCACAAACCTACTTGAGGGGAGAAAATTAGTTCGTGATTCCATTGGAAAGAATGGCGAACCATTCATAACAAAATATGCCACATTACATGCTATCGATCCTATCCTGGGTGTTGAAGGTTATCCTCAATCAGCAACTGGCCAGGCGACAATCCTCACTGGAATTAATATCCCAAAAATCCTGGGGTACCATTTCGGTCCAAAACCTAATCCAGAAATCAAACATTTATTAGAGGAAGGCACCATTTTTCATGTATTAACACAGCGTGGCTACCATGTCGCCCTCCTGAATGGTTATCCTCAATCTTATTTTGATCATATGAATACAGGAAGAAGGCTCCCTGGGGCAATCGCCATGGCGGTCAAATTGGCTGGTATCCCGTTGAAAAACACCGATAATATGAAAGCTGGTCAAGCATTATCTGCGGACCTGACTGGCCAAGGCTGGCGCGATCGGTTAAATATTCAAGGCATCCCCATTTACTCTCCTACAGAGTCAGGTACTCAATTAGCAAAACTTACCCTGGAATATGATTTCGCCTTCTTCGAATATTGGCTAAGCGATTATGCAGGCCACCGTGCTGATATGGAGCAATCTTGCCAATTACTAGAAATGTTTGATGAGATGCTAGGAGGATTAATAGAGGGTTTGAAAGATTCGAAAGGTTTGATTCTGCTCACTTCCGATCATGGTAATATGGAAGATATCACCACCCGAAGACACACCCGTAATCCTGTTCCGGGATTAGTGATTGGCCCCCAATTTTTACGTGATCAATTTGTCATTGGTTTAAAAACTTTGGCGGATATCACTCCCGCAATATATAATTTCTATGATCAAGAACCATTTTCAGGGTAAAATAGATATGTAAATAAAACACTACCGCCATAAATCCAATTAATTTGCTGAAATCAGGATATGGTATTGATCTACCTGAAAAAATTGCACAATTCATTATTCAAAAAATAAAATTAAACAATAATATGAAGTGATGATGTTCCATAGGCTAAACATTTCCAGTTAAATAATTAACGGAAGTTTCAAGGAGTGGATAAAATGTCCAAGATAGCTATAGTAACAGATAGTTGTGCGAGTATACCAGAAGACTTGATTGAAAAACTCAATATTCACTGGGTTCCATATTACATCCACCGTGGTTCCGAAGTTTTACGTGATCTGGTAACCATCAATCGCCAAGATTTTTATCGCTGGTTACCAACAGCAAAAGAATTACCACACACGGCCAGCCCAGGTCCAGGAGATTACATAAGGCTGTACAAAAAACTGGTTGAAATTGACCAGGTTGAGGAGATTATAAGTATTCATATGACCTCGAAAGGCAGTGGTGCTTACCAAGCAGCTTTAGCTGCCAAAGATATAATCCTTGAAACCATGCCAAAATTGAAGATTGTGGTTATTGATACTTTAAATGTTTCAATGTGTCACGGTTGGATGGTCATCGAAGCGGCACGAGAAGCATTAAAGGGCACTTCACTCTCGACTATCGTCGACAAGGTTAAATCCATGATTCCAGTGTCAAAAATGTTTCAGACAGCCGATACCCTGAAGTACCTTTATATGGGTGGTCGAATTGGTAAAGCCAAACACCTTATTGCCAGTTTGCTGGACATTAAACCAATAATTAGCATGATAGATGGTGTAATTGTACCTTTAGGGCAGGCACGTAGCCGCAATAGAGTATACAGAATGATGGTTGATAAACTGGAAGATGCAGTAGGTACCGGGAAATTTAAAATTGCTTTTGTCCATGCAGCAGCTCAGGAAGAAGCTGAGAAATTAAAATCAATGGTTGAAGAAAGACTATCCTACGTTGAAGCTCTGGTTTGTGAGTTAACCCCCGCTCTTGGAGTCCACACTGGTCCGGGAACTGCTGGATTTTGTTTTTACCCGGTCATTGATTAAGAAATCTCTACTAGTTATCAAAAAGAGATAATTTTAGCCCTTATTCGAAACACAAACTGGGTGAATCCTTGCAGTGTCTGATTTCAATGAATTCCTTGAATCCTCTCATAAAAAACTTATAATTTTTTTCTACCTTTTGTTGACTTTTCTGGGGGGAATATATACCCTTGCCTCCATCCTACATGTTCCATCCCAATCTGCCAGGGCGGTTATATTTGGGCTTTCTCTCCCTCGCTTGTTATTGTTCATATGCGCGCTGGGAATAACCACTCTCGCTGGTCTGGTGCTTATTAAATACACAACGGATAAAACCTGGTCTTGTTCTTTCCTAGAAAACCTCATATCAAAGATATCGAATCCTCGTCTATTCGGGACCATCCTTATTCTTTCGATAACCTGCATTGTTTGGGGATCTAATATTTTGGTTCAGATTCATGAAATCACCGAACCCGTTGCCTTAGCATATTACCTGCGACTCCAACCCATATTCACATGGGCTCTGATAATGGCAGGACAGACCATCATCTGTATCTATCTCCTGCACTACGGATTCAGCCGCGATATTTTGAAAAGATGGGGTCGTAGATTTTATCTATATCTACTGATCCTCGGTTTGGTTCTAATCCTTTCAATTTGGATCTTTGGAACACGTTATGGCCTTGATCCTATCGACGAAGGCATCGGTTGGCATCCACTTGGAACACCTCTTCTTTTTTCACAGTTCCTGGTTGCATGGGCAATCACCATGGGTTTCCTGTTCCTTTGGGTGCGATTAAGATCGAAATCCACTCACAATCAGTCCAAAACGAACCTAAAAGTAGACACAATTATCTCCCTGACACTCTGGCTTTTTGCTTTTACTTTGTGGATGATGCAACCTTTGAAAGCCAACTGGTTTGCATCAGAACCTCGTCCACCTAATTATCAGTTCTATCCAAGTTCTGATGCCAGTGTTTACGATGTGACTGCCATTAATTTATCACTTGGTGCTGGTTTTAAAACCCGTGGTTCACCATTTACTTTACGTCCTTTATTTTCCGCCTTCTTAGCAGGCCTTCATCAAATCGCTGGACCAGGTTATGAGAATATCATCTGGCTACAGGTGGCATTCCTTGCCCTTATTCCTGTTTTCCTATATCTCTTGACAAGGCAAATTCACCATCGTATTACAGGCTTGCTTGTCGCGCTGTTGTTCATTTTTAGAGAGATGAATGCCATTAGGCTTGGTGATAGCATTTCAGATGCTCACGCCAAGCTTCTTATGCCGTTTCTACCCACCGCACTAGGGATAATTATTTTTCTATGGTTGTTTACCCGTTGGCTTCAGAATCCCAGAGGCAATTTATGGATTGCCTTAGCCTCAGGTGGGGTGGCTGGATTATTAATGTTGGTTAGGCCCGAATTCGTCTTTCTCCTTCCTTTTATTACTTTGCTTGCCTTGCTGCAACTCCGCAAAACAGTGCATCACTGGTTCCAAGGTATGGTCATGCTCGCTGCAGGATTAACATTGGCTTTGGCTCCCTGGCTTTGGCGTAACTATCAACTGACAGGAACAATTTATATTGATTCCCCCCACTATCGGTTAGATCTTTTATATAAACGTTACCGCGATGTACCTATCGGATTTGTTTTTCCAGAAACAATCCAGACAATGCCTGAAATTTCTACTCCTGAGTCTTTAGTTGTCCCCACAGAATCAGTTGTCCAGACTCCAATTGTAAGTGACGCACCAGAGCAACCTTATGATAATTTAACTCCTACTATAGAATTACAGTATCAAGAAAAACCGAGTGCTAGCTCTACTTCCGAAGTGGAAGTTATCCAAACATCACCGGGGGAGGATATTATCCAGCAATCAACCAAAGGATTCGCTGCGGAAGTTATCAATTTTATTCAAAACAACCCAGGAACAACAACAACTTTTATAATGAACCACTTAATGAACAGCGTTGTTCAATCAGTTCTAGCGCTTCCATCAACTTATCCAATGACACAAAGCGCAGTGAGTTATCTCGGACATAATTCCCTACAAGCGTTTTGGATGGATTGCTGTTCTCTGGTAGATTATGAGCGAAAAATACCATTTTGGCCTAAATGGGATGGCCAGTTACCTGGAAAATCGATCATACCTCTAACCACCACGCTGTTCTTAATTTCAATAGGGATTGGTGTAAGCTGGCGAAAAGAGAGGTATATTGGATTGATTCCGCTGTTATGTGCATTCAGTTATTACTTTATCAATGCCTTGGTTCGTAACTCAGGTGGACGCTACATCATCCCTCTAAATTGGGTTGCATTCTTATACTTCAGTATTGGACTGGTTCAAATATCTCTATATATAGTTTCATTCTTCCAAAACAAAGTACAACGGATAGAATCTCCCCTTCTTTACCGAATTGAAAACCATCATCGAAATATCTATTCACAAAAAAAAAGAATAGTAATCATTGCTATTATCATTTTTCTCATCGCCATTCTTCTACCCCTTTTGGAGGTTATTATTCCTCAAAAATATGATCAAGCCTCCCTTAATAGAAAACAAGAAACTGTCTTTAGTAATAATAATCCCAACCTTTCTTCAACAGAATTGAATTTTCTTGAAGAATTCCTCAAAAACCAAGGCCTTATGGTCCAGGGTCAAGCTTTATATCCCCGTTTTCATAAACCTTATCAAATGGGTAGTGTGTGGAGAATTTATTACGATCGACCTTATTCGCATGTAGACTTCTACCTTAGCAGTCCCGGAGATAGAGGGGTAGTTCTACCATTGGTAGATTCTCCATTAATATTCCCCCATGCAAGTGAAATCCTCGTTTTTGGTTGTTCACAGGAAGAAGATATCCAGGCGCTTGCCGTGGTGATATTTACTGCGGATGGCACCATCAAGGATATACTCTGGCGTTCCCCATTCCCTGAATATCCAATCTGCCCTTTACCTGAAGTAAATTGATGAACATTGTATGAATCACGAAGTGCGCGTGTTCTCAATAGTTCGAAAAACACGCGCACATAATACTAATCAGGTGAAACTTATAGGTTTGCTTTTTCTTTGTGTTGCTGAATCAACTCCCGCCGCAGGATCTTGCCAACTGTTGTCTTTGGCAATTCATCCCTGAACTCAACCTCTGTAGGTATCTTGTATGCTGCTAGCTTACCTTTACACCATTCTCTGACTTCTTGTTCGGTGAGGCTTTCTCCGGGTTGAACCACAACCCAGGCTTTGACTGTCTCACCTCGCTTCGGATCAGGAATGCCTCCTACGCCAGCCTCAAAAACTTTGGGATGTTCGCAGATAACCTCTTCTACTTCGCGTGGCCACACCTGGAAACCACCAGGTTTAATTAACTCTTTTTTACGGTCAACGATATAGAAATATCCGTCCTCATCCATTCTGGCAATATCACCGGTGTATAGCCATCCATCGCGTAAAGCATTGTTGGTTTCAGTTGGCATATTGTGATACCCTTTGAAGACTTGGGGACCTTTGACCACCAATTCTCCGATTTCATCAGGTGGTAGGACTGTTACTTCGTCATCCAGGTTGATGATCCTGGCATCGACATCTGGCAGTGGAAGTCCAATTGAACCCGTACGGTTTTCTCCCATCAATGGATTGCAGTGAGTAGCCGTCGGCGCTTCAGATAGGCCATAACCCTCAAAAACAACTCCGCCCGTAAT
>CAZTJD010000086.1:0-6310 GCA_964613985.1 uncultured Anaerolineales bacterium | reverse complement strand
CTCTCATCAAGGGTGCTGAACCAGAAATGCAAGCTTTAATTGAGCTGAGATCATATTTCCCAGCAACAACATCAGGCCAATTGTTTATGGCATTATAAAGCGTTGGGACAGCAGGGAAGATCGTTGCTTTATACTTCTGAAGGTTGTCAAGGTCGTCTTTTATATCTCGGGCATCTGGGACCATAACCAGTGAAGCACCAGCCTGTAAAGCGAAGTTCATTCCAGCGACCATACCATAGACGTGGTAAAGTGGAATAGCCATCAAAACCACTTCTTCACCTTCAATGCAAGTGGGCATCCACATCCTGATTTGGAGGGTATTTGCTACCAGATTTCGATGTAAAGAAATAGCAGCTTTGGGTGTGCCTGTTGTGCCTCCGCTGTATTGGAATATTGCTTCATCATCTGGCCCCACATCCACAACAGGGCGATCACCTGGTTCAAATGGATCTATTAATTCCTGCATCCACACATCCCCCTCCGCCAGGTCAATCCGAAATCCACCTTTCTGCTCTTTTAGAAGTGTAAATAGAAAAGATGTGATTGGTGGTAGTGTTTCTTTAATATTCGTAACTACTAGCTTCCGGATTTTTGTCTCAGGTTGTACTTCTTTAATTCGGTTGTAGAAGTTGCTCATCACAACCATTACTTCGGTTCCAGAATCGTTTGCTTGGTGTTTAATCTCCCTAGGGCTGTACATCGGATTTGTTGCTACAACAATTCCCCCCAATTTTAATATTGCATAATAAGCCATTAAGAATTGTGGCGTATTAGGAATAAAAATACCTACACGGTCTCCTTTTTTGATGCCTATGCTGGATAATCCAGCTGCAAACCGATCTGTGATAGCGTTCATTTCGTGGTAGGAAATTTTCGCTCCTTTGAAAATGGTACATGGTCTGTCCGGATATTTCTCTGCTGATTCTTCCAGGAAATGAAACAAGGGTACTTCTGGGTATGCTATATTCTTTGGTACACCTTCATCGTATCGCTCTAGCCAGGGACGGACATTCATCATAGCCTCCTAAAAAGTATTCAAATGGGTTTCCTAAAAATAGTATAGAACATCTTTTAAAAATGTCAAATATTTTTAAAGGGTTGATCTGTGATTATTCTTCGGGATTGAATAAAAATTTTTGGATTAAAGGGATCATTCCTTCTAGGATAGTGGATTCAGCGACAAACCAATGAATTCGCGGATCATCTTGCTTGAACCAATTTGACTGACGCCTTACATATTGCCTCGTCGAACGTTTCATTATGACTACAGCCTCATCTAGTGAAATATCTCCCCGGAGATATTGGATTATCTGTCGATAACCTATTGCTGATAAGGGTGGTAGATCTGGTGAATACCCTTGATCCAACAATCTTTTCACTTCTTCTACAAACCCATTCTCCAGCATTATTTCTATTCGTTGATCAATTCGGTTATAAAGGTCTGGTCTAGGTCGATTGACACCGATAATCAGGGTTTGATAAGGGGATCCAAATTTATTCCTTTGGTCTGAAAATCGTCTTCCAGTCATAAAAATTACTTCAAAAGCCCTGATCATTCTTCTGACATTTTGAGGATCAATCCGGGAAGCAGCTTCAGGATCCAATAATACCAGGCGTTTATGTAAGGTTTTTGGTCCTAGCTCTTGAGTCATCGCCTTAATAGCCAACCTCAAACGTGGACTGGGTTTTGCTTTTGGTATTTCCCACCCTTCTATAATGGCAGAGATATACTGACCAGTTCCACCAACCAGAAAAGGAATCTTCCCGCGTTTCAAGATATCATCAATCGCCTGATAAGCTGCCTCTTGAAACTTAACCAGGCTCCATACCTGATCTGGATTTGCCACATTAATTAAATGATGCCTCACCCTAACCAGTTCTTCTTTTGTCGGCTTGGCAGTTCCAATGTCCATTCCACGGTAGAATAACCGTGAATCAGCCGAGACGATTTCTCCACCAAAAAAAAACGCTAATTGTAACGACAATGATGTCTTCCCAACGGCTGTAGGTCCGACAATAACAATAAGGCGATTATGATCAGTTGTTAACTGCATTTTCGAAGTGGGTGATTTCTGGGGGTCCGGGCTCATAATGTTGTATAGAAATTACATCAATTCGCCAATCATTTCCTAATTCAGGATGTTTCTGCATATAAGCCAGTGCAGATTGGATTAACCTTTCCTTTTTTATCTCTGTGATCGCATTTTCTGGAGGGCCGTAAATATTCGACTGTCTTGTTTTTACTTCAACAAATACCACGCAATTCCTATTACTTGCTATAAGGTCAATTTCACCATAGGCAGTCCGAACATTCTGTTCCCGGATCTTATATCCATGATCCAGCAAATATTTTCCAGCCAATTTCTCACCCCACTTACCAAGATTTTGTCTATATTTTGCCATCAACAAATACACCAACTAATATAGGTATCCTTACACTGTTCCTAATCAATAAATGCCATCCAAAATCACTTCATCAATCAACTCTAATAATTCAATTGTTTAATGGAATCGGTGACATTCACAAGGATTTGAGACTGACTAAATAAAATAACCAATAATTAAAATTCTATGGATTAAAAGTCCATTTGAAATCTGGAAAAAATATTGATAAAGACGGTCATCTTTTACTTTCAACCAATATTATAAACTACGAATTTCAAGTCTAACCTTTTTTCCTTAAAATTCATATCTGGTTTGCTTTGCCGTTCAAAAATAATAAAGGTAAAATGGTTGGGATGAATTCAATAAAATACAAACCGAATATAAACCGCATCAGTGTGTTATCTTCTGCTATACTTTTAGCATATACACTTGCTGGTTTTATCTCGCTTCCTATTCGTACCTTATCTATCCAACTCCCGGGTCTATATTTAGAATTTCTAATTGACGAAAAGATTGTTATCAGTTTTCTCGTTGCAGGATTGACAGCGACTGGGGCTGATTCACTTGTCCGAGAACATCCATCATTTAAGGGACGACTATCGATTCAACACTGGTTCTTACCCGCACTCACCTCATGGGCGATCGGTTTGATCCTTCTACAAGAACCATTCAGCATCCTCTGGTGGATCGTTTTTGCAATTGGTGGGTCAACCCTTGTCCTGGTTTTAATTGCAGAATATATCGTGGTTGATCCACATGACATCCGGCGAATTCCTGCCACCATAGGCTTGATCGCCTTGTCTTTTGCGCTCTTCCTCATTATGGCAATAACAATCCGCTCAATTGAAGTACGAATGTTCATATTGGTTCCAGTAATTTCCGCTGCCGCTGGTTTGATCAGCCTTAGAACTTTGCATTTATTTCATGAAGAATGGGCTCTTATAGAAGCATCCGTTATTGCTGTGATCCTTGGTCAAATCAGCGCAGCCTTGAATTACCTCCGAATTAATCCGATAACTTTCGGGTTATTCTTACTAGCTCCAGCCTATGCATTGACCAGTTTTGCTGGGGGACTTCTAGGGAAAAGGGGGATCCGCCAGTTGATCCTTGAACCACTGGCAGTATTATTAATCATTTGGGTATTTGCAATTTTCCTTCGATAATGCTTCTACGTTCCGTAATTTGCTGTAACCAATTTGGCTTACAGGTGTTGTATAGTTGTACGAATTCATTAGGAGAAGTAAACGATATGAACACGGTCATAATTGTCGGGATCATTTTTTTGGGTTATCTTATTGGTTCGATCCCTTTTGGTTATTTAATCGTAAAGATTGTTTCTGGTAAAGATATTCGTAAGGTCCAAAGTGGGAGAACAGGGGGAACGAATGCTATGAGGGCTGCTGGGATTTGGGTTGGTATAGCAACTGCAATTTGTGATACTTTTAAAGGAGCGAGTGGTGTCTGGATCGCTCAGATACTGTTTCCAGATCATGTATGGTTGCACATTGCCACCGGCCTTGTGACCATTGTTGGTCATAATTATTCTATCTTTCTGATTGAACGTAAGGGAAATGGAAAATTTATTTTTCGTGGAGGCGCTGGTGGCGCAACAGCAACAGGGGCTGCTGTTGCGCTTTGGTCACCTATTATTCTGGCAATAATCCCTGTTGGAGGCCTATTTCTCTTTGGTCTTGGTTATGCTTCCATTGCTACCATGAGCATACCCCTTATTGTAGTAATCATTTTTTCCATTCGCGCGGGGCTTGGTTTATCTCCTTGGGCTTATGCGATCTATGGGGTGTTGGCAGAATTGATCCTTCTATGGGCACTACGTCCAAATATTAAACGCCTGTTTAAAGGCACTGAACGTCTAGTCGGATGGCGAGCAAAGCAAAGAAGAACGAGATCAAAAACTGTCCTAAAAAATCCCTGATCCAAAGGGAAAAACTAACCTGCTATATAAATCCCTAAATTGGATTAGTAATATAAATCATTCTCTTCATCAGCAGAAAACGCTGGTGGTTCCCCATAAAGCTGTTCGTATAAGGCCTTTAAATTCCTTTGGTGAAGATCTTCAGCCAGTCCCCCCAATATCACCCTGCTCTTACCACAAGATTCCACATCAACAGTTTCAAGCATGTCTCCAGGATATTTGCGACGAGCAGCTCGTCGTACGATTTTCCGAATTGTCGTTAGGTATTTCAGGTGTTTATCAATCGCTGATTCAATCTCACCACGCAGCACAACATCCCCATGCCCCTGCACAATATTTTCCAGGCTCATATCCTTAACTTGTTTATATGATGAAACCATTAAGTCAAAATCCCCATCGACAATATAAGGGATCGGCATAAAGATATCACCAGAAAATAGGACACGATCCTCTTCAATAAACACCCCAATACCGTCTAGACTGTGGCCGGGTAATCCGAACATTGTCAAAGTTTTCTTCCCGACATTCAGGGTTATTTTCCCTGTTTCAAAGGTTATTTGTGGCAGTATTAACTTTGTATTCTTGTATGTTCCGCTTTGTTTCTTCGTTTCTTCTAATGAGTCAAAGCCCTTTTGCTCTATAAACTGACGACAAAGGCGGTGGGAGATAACCAATGCCTCAGGAAAATAACATGAACCCCAACTGTGGTCTGCATGGTAATGGGTATTGATCACATATTGTACTTTTTTCTGGAGTTCACGTTCAACAAATTCTTTAATCTCGATAGTTTCTTCGGGTAAGGCAAGTGTATCAATGACAACAGCCCACTCAGGTCCAATAACCGCACCTGCAGTAACCTGAGCATAATATTCGCTTTGAAATGAGTATACATTGTCAGCTATTCTTTCCCGTTTGACCATAAGATTCCTCACTTGAAATGTTTGTGAAGCATAGCACAAAAAGGGGCTAAAAGTCAAGAAAATTAATATTTTCTTAACAAACCATCTACAAAACTGTTTGACACCGATCAATAACCTCAGTATAATTCAGAAAATTATGGACCTTTCTCGTCCAGTAGTATATGCTAACTGGGAGGAGTAAGTGGGTCTGGATTTGACAGAGAAGGAATGGTCATAGGCTGAAAACCATCCCCAATAAACCACCCACCGAATGTCGCCCGGAGTGTTTGTCGAAGAAATTCTGCAATGTTAGAAAAGTAGACCGGCACGGGTGAGCCCGTTACAGCGAGGTCTTGATGACACCATCACCAGGTAAGTCAGGACAGGAGAGCGTATGCACTTTCAGTGCAGCGAATTGAGGTGGTACCGCGGAAGTCTGACTTTCGTCCTCTATTGGACGAAAGTTTTTTTTATTTACCAACCTGCTCTCCGATCAAATTTATTATCTAGCACTTCCATAGGAAACTGCATCATGTCTCTACCAAAACGCTACACACCAGCTGAAATCGAACCCGATCTTTCCGATAAATGGTACCAGACGGGAACTTATAACTTCCATCCAGAGTCCTCAGCGCCGGTTTATTCCATAGATACACCACCTGCTACCGTTTCAGGAAAGCTGCATCTAGGGCACACCTATTCATACAGCCATGCTGACTTCATTGCACGTTTTTGGCGAATGAATGGGTACAATGTTTTCTATCCGATGGGATTCGATGATAATGGACTACCAACGGGTCGTTTGGTAGAGACTCAACTCGGTCTTAAAGCCTCACAGATTGGACGGCAAAACTTTGTTGAAAAATGCCTCCAAATTAGCGAACAATATGGGGATGAATACCGGAAACTATGGCAACACCTTGGCCTATCCATTGATTGGCGATATACCTACAGGACAATATCTTCCGAATCGAGAAAAATTTCCCAGTTCTCTTTCCTCAAATTATTTGAACAAGACCTGGTTTATCGAAAAGAAGCTCCAACGATCTGGTGCCCTAAATGTGAAACGGCAATTGCGCAGGCGGAAATAGAA
>CAZTJD010000085.1:13162-18207 GCA_964613985.1 uncultured Anaerolineales bacterium | reverse complement strand
ATCTCTGTTCTATGTCGCACCCACCACAGCAATCGCTATTTCGCTTGGTTATGCCTCTCTCACAGTTGTGTTATCCCTGGTCATCGGCACCCCTGCAGCTTGGGCGCTGGCAAAAAACAGGGACACCTGGCTGAATCGCATCCTCGATCCGTTGATAATGCTTCCCCTTGGCACATCTGCAGTCACCCTTGGTCTAGGATTCATCATCGCCCTATCGCAGCCTCCGTTGAATCTTCGCGCTTCTCCGATTCTAATTCCGATCGCCCATACGCTGGTTGCATATCCTTTTGTGGTGCGGAGTCTCACGCCTGCATTGCGGAGCATCCAACCGGGATTACGGCACGCTGCTGCTGTGCTGGGGGCATCCCCTCGGCAGGTTTTACGCCATGTTGACCTGCCTCTCGTGGGAAGGGCGCTCATTGTCGCGGCTGTGTTTGCTTTCACTATCTCTATCGGAGAATTTGGCGCTTCTTCATTGATCGCCCGACCTGAATTCCCTACCCTTCCATTGGTTATTTATCGCTTCCTTTCCCGTCCAGGAGAGATGAACTATGGACAGGCATTAGCGCTTTCAACCATTTTAATGGCTGTAACGATTGCGGGGATGTTAGTAATCGAGCAGTTTAGGATCGGGGATGCAAGTGAGATTTAATATGTTAAATTTAATGTACTTTCTGATCCGCAAAACAAATGAAATCTATAAATCATGATGAACGGACTTAAAGTCGACCATATCAGCAAATCCTATCAAGGCAAAGAAGTACTCAAGAGAGTCACTTTTGAATTATTTGAAGGTGAAATTCTGGCCCTACTCGGTCCCAGTGGATGTGGCAAATCGACTCTCTTAAACATCATCGCCGGCTTGGAGACTCCAGACCTTGGTGAAATCTATTGGAAAGGGATGGACCAAAAGAACATCCCCACTCACCAGCGTGGATTTGGCTTGATGTTCCAGGATTTTATGCTGTTCCCGCACAAAGATGTATTTTCCAATGTGGCTTTTGGGCTTGAAATGCGAAAGTGGGATAAGCAGGAAATAGACCGGCGGGTAATAGAACTATTGTCTTTCGTCGGCCTCACCGGATACGAAAGACGTGCCGTGACCACCCTGTCGGGAGGGGAGCAACAAAGAGTGGCTTTTGCTCGCTCGCTGGCACCCAAACCACATCTCTTAATGTTGGATGAACCGATTGGGAGCCTGGATCGCACACTCAGAGAACGGCTTTTGATCTCGTTAAGTAGGATATTAGAAGAATTAAAACAGACCGCGCTGTATGTAACGCATGACCAGGAAGAAGCATTCGCCCTGGCAGACCGGGTGGTCGTGATGGCTCCAGGTGAGATCGCACAGGTTGGGACGCCGGAAGTGATCTATTCGAGACCAGCTTCGGTCTTCGTGGCCAGGTTCCTGGGTCTGGATAATATCCTGAAAGGGAAGCGCCTCCAGAACAGGATCGAGACCCCGGTTGGCGACATTGGGATCCAGGGCACGCCGTTCGAAGCGATCCCGGTGGGGGAGGAATTCAACCTGCTGGTACGCCCAGACCGGATGAGAATAAGCATGCCAGAGCAAGAGGATGGTGATGGGTTTGAGCGTCTCGAGGGGGTTATCGAAAAACAGACTTTTCGGGGCAGCCTGCACCAGGTGCGGTTAAGCATAAACGGGAGGGTATTGAGGTTTGACTTCCAGTCCGGATCGGACCTGCCCGAGACAGGGAGGTTGTTGACGTTGTATTTCGACCCGGTGGAAGCCATCCAGATTCTGTCGTAAAGCTATCGCTTTACTTACGGCAGAATGACTGATGATACCAGCCATTCTGCACTTTAAGTATGAAATTGGGGTAAACCAACCATTCTGGGATTAAAGGAGAGTGGCGGAATTTGCGTGAAAATTGATTAATCAATTTAGTCAATTTTGGGGGTTTTTTTCCAGAGTGGGAGTCGCAAAAATTGACTTTGGATAATTTTCAGAAAACTGGAGATTTAAGCAAAAAAATCCCCACCGAGTGAAGATGGGGATGAGAATGAGAAAGGGTTGGGGCAGGTAGGAATTTTTTTTGCTAAAGATTGTATTCTGGGGGGATGTGTGAACCGTTTCTTACAGCGTGGCAGGGTAAGCGGGAAACTTTGGGCGGGGGGGATAAAGTGCCACGCTAAGGACGGCGGTGTGAGCAAAGAGGTGCCACGACACACGGGAGTTTTTGGATTGAGGAGAGCGCCTTCAGGGGAAAACTGGTAAGCTCTTCCAAGGCGGAGGTAGGAACAGGGAGCTTTGGGAAGGCGAGGGAGAACCAGCACATAGGAGATGGCCGAACCGAAACCGTTCGGCTTGGCAGAATGGCTGAACGGGAAAGCACCAGTTCATGGCTGAATATAATGCATTCAGCTTGGCAGAATGGAAGAACGCCATTCTGCAGGGGATGCCTGGAAAAACACCAAACTGCAGTGTGATCAGTTGGCTGGATGGCTGAACCAAAACAGCCATTGTGCACATTAAGTGTGAAATTTGGAAAGAACACGCATTTTGGATAGTAGCGGGAGTGATGACCGAACCAAAACCGTCGAATGGATTCCCAGATATAACAAACTGAGATTGTCTTGAGAAGTAAGGTGGAACACCTAGCGTTGGGGACACGGTGGGGAGGGCTGCCCTGCAAAGGATTATGCGAAAGGCAGCGGGACCTGCGGCAACGAGACTGAGGACGACGGATGAAAATGCCAGGATGAAGCCAAAGAGGAAGGGAACCATACAGAGATCATAACCGAGGAGGGTCTGAATGGTGAGGATTTAAGGGAATATCCCCCCAAAAATAAACCTTTATTAAGGGGGTAGACTGCTGGAAGAAGGGAAATACGACCTTTATGGAAGCACAGGATGACTTCTTTTGTCAATCCTTTTTACACCACTTTATGAGACATTATCCTTAATTAAGGCAAAATATATCACTTACAATAATTAATCGATTATATTGATTAGGAAGAAATATGTTATTGGAAAATAAAAAAGCAGGGGAAAAGATTGTTAAAGAGTATGATAACAATGCACAAATTGTATTATTTCAAGGCGATGTAAGAGATTTATTAAAAACCTTACCAGATGGTTTAGTAAGATTAATCGTAACATCCCCACCTTACAACCTGGGAAAAGAATATGAGACAAGGATTGCATTAAAAACATATCTTAACGAACAAAAAGAAATAATTAATAATCTTATCAGGGTTTTAGCTAATGATGGAAGTATATGTTGGCAGGTTGGAAATTATGTGGAAAATGGAGAGGTTTTCCCATTAGACATTTATTATTACGATATATTTAAAGATCTTGGTTTATCCTTAAGGAATAGAATAATTTGGCATTTTGGTCATGGATTACATGCACAAAAAAGATTTTCAGGGAGGTATGAAACAATACTTTGGTTTTCAAAATCAGATGATTATGTATTTAACTTAGATTCTGTGCGGGTCCCATCTAAATATCCAGGGAAAAGGCATTATAAAGGACCTAACAAATGAAAATTGTCAGGAAATCCAAAAGGTAAAAATCCATCTGATTCTGGGAAGATATTGTAAGTAAAGAATGGGAAGAAGGGATAATAGATATTCCCAATGTTAAATCGAATCATCCGGAAAAAACAATACACCCCTGTCAATTTCCTATAGAATTAATTGAAAGATTTGTATTGGCAATGACAAATGAAAATGATTGGGTTTTTGATCCTTTTGCAGGAGTGGGATCAACACTGCTGGCAGCAATCAGAATAAAACGAAAAGCTATTGGTGCAGAAAAAGAACATGAATATGTAAAAATAACTGAAGAAAGAATCAAGCAATATTTCTCCGGAACATTAAAAGTAAGACGACTAGGTAAGAAAGTATACCAGCCTTCTGGTAAAGAAAAAATCACACAAATACCCTTTGAATGGACTCAAAATAAAGGCAACAATCCATGATAATTGTTAAAAAATACTCACATCTAAACGGTGAAGAATACCTGATTGTTCATAAGAATAACCTTTATGAGGAAATTAAGAATGCAATTGCATCTGTAGATGCAAAAAAATTCAGAACAAAGAAATCCAAAGAAAAAGGGCGAAAAGGAGAGATGTTATTTAGCCCAGGAGATCTAAACAAAGAGTTTGAGCGTGTTTTTGGAGATTTAGGTTGGCGATCAGTTACAAGGCAATTTTATGTATCTGATGATTATTCTATCGTAAAAACAATCGAACCAATGGGCTATGATGATCAGCGAGAATATTTGGTATCGATAAATGCCCTTTTGATTAGATCTTATAATCAAACGGATTTTGTTAAAGAAAATGTGGCAGTTGAAGTGCAATTTGGAAAATACTTTGCTGTAACTTATGACTTATTTGTAAAGCATTTATCATTTTATACGGGTGGCTTAATAGATGTAGGGGTAGAAATTGTTCCAAGTAAAGAGATGCAAAAATGCATGTCTTCGGATCCGCCATTTTTTGAAAAGGAAGTTCATAATATGCTCCGACATGGAAGAACGACACCACCTGTTCCGGTTGTTATGTTGGGAATAGAACCAGAAGATTTATCATGATAGTTTTTAATTAGTACGAGGAAAGATATTTAAAATACGGTATAATAACCAAGACCTTATGAGGCCGACGCGAATTTCGTCGGTCCTTTGTTTTTAATTGGTTATTACGAACTGGTCGCAAACTTTCGGTTTACTTACAGCAGAATGGCGAAGATCATGCCATTCTGCAATAGAAATCGAAACCTTGAAACAATAAAACGACTCACCTCCCATTAAAGAGGCTTTTGCTGATGCCGTTGGGAATACGAATTAAGAGAATTGGTTTTGCGTAGGTACTTTGGGTTGATGTCGCAACTGGACAGGATTCGCTTGGCGGCCAAGCTAGGCATGGCGACCAAGTTACAAATGGTTTGCGGTTGCTTACGGGGATTCGGGGAAATGCGTTCCGAAATACATGTAGATTGTCGCATTAATAATCAACAATTTAACGCAGGAGCGTTTGGGGAAGGGTGCAACGGAGGACCATTGCACCCAG
>CAZTJD010000085.1:3025-13062 GCA_964613985.1 uncultured Anaerolineales bacterium | reverse complement strand
GGGGAAGGGTGCAACGGAGGACCATTGCACCCAGGGACAGGGAGGAGGGAGAGTGGCATAGGCCGCTTCGCTACAAAGGAGACCATTGCATACAGGGAGGAGGGAAAGTTAGGGGAAGTATGGCAACAGCTGTCTCGTACCAAGTGAGACGATTGCACCCAGGGAAGATGTAATCATCGTTTTGAAAGAGGATTTTGACTACAGCGAAATGCTCGATCAAACCATTGATCTGGTCGCTGATCTTTCCCTTGAATTTGATGTGGTCATATCTCGGATTTTTGTTTCAAGAGAACGCTACAAGCATGAAATGAGCCCCTTCTGTATGAATGTTCGTCGAGAGGCTGTACCAATATGAAAGACCCGTATCAGGCGATTTTAGACAGAGGTATATGAAAGTGAAAGAACCCTTCGTGGGCTACACAAGGGGTTTTGGAAGGAAGAGAAAGCGCAATTGAGGTGGGGATTGGAGATTAGGTACTAGAGATTAGATATTAGAGATTAGGGATTCTGTGTCGGGAAGGTAGTGTTTGGTTTGGTGAGGCATGGAGATGCGAGGCTTGGATATCTCGGCTACGCGCGGGGGGAGGCTACGTCGCCGGTGATGCTGGTTGAGTAAGTGGGAAGAGGGTATGTGGGTGAGCATTGTTCGCCGAGGATGATATTTTGAGTGAGGGGAGACGTTAGTAGCGGCGGTTAAGGAAACCTGCCCGACAGATGGGATGATTTTGTAGCATAAGATTGCATCTTGTGCGTGGGTGGATGGAGTTGTATGCAGGAGGCGGTGAAAGTGATAACGCTGGAGCGTTAATGGAAAGGGTACAACGGAGACCGTTGCACCCAGGAGTAGACCCAACAAATTGCGGCGTGATCTAAGTATCTCTTGTAAAGACACCGAGATGTTTCGTTTCCCTTTCAGCTTTTCTGAAGGACCTCAACATGACATCATAAAGGATGATATTTGACAGACTACTCGGTTAACGCCTGTCTTGTATCTGATCGTTCTAAAGCAGCGCAGAGCGCCAGGGGGACCAGGGGGACGACCCAAGTCATGTATTGGCGGAAGAGGACGGAATTGAAATTCACAAAAATGATCATGATCATCAGAGCAGCAATGAAATGATTGACCCTGCGCTTCCAGGCAAGAAGGTAGGTGAGGGCCATCAACGCCAGCATGGGGAACTTGGCGGGGATTCCAGACATCACTAACAAGGCATCCAAAGAAGGGATCCCAAAGTGACTCTCGGCATTCCGGGTTGCGGATAATAAAACAGACTTGACAAACCCGCTGGCATCCCAAACCAGGAAGGGTGTGATGTAGAGCAACGGTACCGCGAGAAGAATAACCGTTAATAGCATTTTTCTCTTCCAGGACCGAAGACCCTGATCGCGCCAAATCCAAATGAGGTAAAGGGGGAACATAAATATGGCAATTTGCTTGACCCCCAGGGATAGTCCAAAAGAAATGAGGGATGGCACCTTGTGCTGGTGCCAAAGCGCCAGCGATAATATCAATAAGAAGATGGCGATGAAGTCGATGTGGTAGATCATGGTGATGTGCAGGGTCCAGCGATTGAACAGCCAGAAAAGGCTCCCAAATATCGCGAAGCCCAAGTGATGATAACAATGATAGGGGATGAAAAAGACCAAATAGGCGATGCCCAGGTTCGCTAAAAGGAAAAAGACCTTCCAGAGATCAAGCCAATAGAAGAAATCCTGAAAACCGATCTTCTGGGTGAACCAGTTCAGGACGTAGAAAACCGGGAAATAGGTCGGGATCTCGAAGTTCCAGGTCAGGTCGTCGCCGAGTTCGTGGACACGCGAATAGGGATTCGTGCCTTCCAGGAGGTTCGTGCCTTCATGAAAAACAGCATAGATATCCTGCTTGAAGATATCGTACCTGACCTCGGCGTCAAAAAGTTTATTAACGTCCCAATCCCCGGGGGTGAGGTCCCATAAATGGGTATGGACCAACAACCCGGCAATGAGGATGAGCAAAAGTGCTAGCAGGCCTACGCCATGGTGTGAAATATATTCCTTGAAGAGTTTTACATCTTTGAAAACCAGGAATAACAAGGTCTGGGCAGAAAGGAGGGTAAACCACAACATCCAGGGGGCAAGGCGGACGTAATAGCCTTGTAAAAAGAGGTCCGTGGTGGTGAGGGTATTGTTGAGGAAAATGATGCCACCCACCAATCCAGCTAACGAAACCACGATCGCGGTGGTCAGGTTTCCAGCCTGAGCCATGAATGAATCGATCTTTTGATTGATCCGCTGGCGTTTTGCCTGGTCTTTGATCACCTGGAAAGCCAGGAACCCGCCGAGGAAGATGGCAAGGAGGGCGACCAGGAGCATCAAGACCCTTGATTTAGATAGGCCGAGGATCCAAGCGTTCTTGGGGTCTCCAGGAATCAGCAAGAGCAATGCCAGGCTGATGATGCCCTCAGATAACGAGGATATCAAGTAGGCGTGCAATGTAAACCGAAATTTATGGTTTTTACTCATTGTTTGTATTGACTAACCTTCTGATCGTTTTGTGATAAAGAATTTTTTATTGCCACGAATGCTTTAGATTGGCACGATCCTGAATCGTTTTACTACGGGTCTGATTTGAGATAAATACTAGTATTTTATCAAATATCATCCTTTTGGATGTTATGTTGAGGTCCTTCCGATAAGCTGAAGCGGAAACGAAACAACGATGTGAAGCAACCAGAGATTCTTCAGTCGCATAAACCGCTCCTTCAGAATGACAAATTATAGATTCATTTTTGACTTAGTAGCAATGATCTGTCAACGGTGAAGATTTAGAATGAATCTATTAATTGGAGAGGCAGTTTTAGCAATTCCAAGGTAGAGATGCTTCATTCCGCTTTGCTCCATTCAGCATGACAATCAAAAGAATGATGTTTGACAGGGTACAAGTAGTTTGCCCATCATGGATCTTCTATTCGTTATAATGAGTGAAACGAAGCATCTCCCACATAGAATTAGAGATTCTTCAGTAGCAAAAGCCTTGATTTCATAAAAGGCGCTACTTCAGAATGATATTATTAGTAATGACGATGGACAGTCTACTCGAATTTTTGTAGTAAATTCTCTACTGTTTTCTCATGAATTAATAGATGTCTACGTTAAAAAGTAGTGGATGATTTCTAGATGGAAAAAAGAACCTAAAAACCGAGTTTTTCGAAGGCGTTATCCCTAAAATTGCCGATTTTCGAGCCTAAAGTGAAAAACTATTACCATCAAGTCCAAAAACTCGGTTTTTGCAGCAAAGGTTTCTTGTGAATTAATAGATTGTCATGACATGAATTATGGATATCCATATAATCTATCGCATTTTATCTTGCCGGTAAAAAATATATCACCATGCCGAGTACTCGAGACCATTGAGGTATTTGGAGTTTTGTGAACACCTCTGGGGAAATTCGGATAATGTGTCAGCAATCCTGCGATGTTCATCTTTAGCGCCCTTGATCTCAATGACCAGATTGCTCCGGGCAGGTTGAGGGTAGTTAAGATTAGGCTTGAGACCAAACCTCTGTTCATAAGCAACCATGTCATAATCCAAAGTCAACCTGACCACCCCATCCATACTGAGATAATATTCTCTTTGATAATGATTGATTAAAGTCGGAAGAAGCAGCTCCAATAAATCAATTGTGCCTGGTGTGCACTCCTTGAACCCTCTGCGCAGGGCGAGATACAGTTCGCGCCAAGAACAATGAGATAGATCGATACTCCCGGAAAATGGGAATAGATCTTTCTGCCCTAATTTAGCCATCTTCTTCTTGATCTCCAGCTGACCGCCTTCAAGCTGCCAGGTATTCCCATACCAGCGATAGCGGTATTTGCCCCGCTCCGCAACACCGTCGATGTGGTCAAGCATAAACTGGTGATCAAAGGTGTCGAAATAGATATTGTTCACCTGTCGGGGAGGAAAAGACACATGGAAAGCATTGGAGTGGGTATATACCCAACTGCGCACCTGACCCAATTGAAAGGCATCCATTACCATTTTTACTTCATAGCGCAGATTACCCATCATAAAGAAATTTCCCGATTAATTCCCTAAAATCCCTTGCTCGTAAAGGGTATCGACATCAATATCTTCACAGGGAACGGTTTCACCATTTAATAAGATCAGGCTGTCTGTCTGGCAAATGGCAGCGGTAGTCGTATTCAGAATCTCAACCCGGTCAGCCTGAAGCGAGGCTGGCCCATATTGTGGCTTCTTGATGTAAGCGGCTAAAGCAGAAAAATTTGCCTGATCAATCGTGGAGGATTCTAGGATGACTCTTGACAGGTCTTTGCTGGCGACACCAATGTTTACATTACGCATCGCCAGGTTGTACAGGTGAACGATACTGTTTTCTCCTGCTGATATTGATTTATCTCCGATATTTATGAAATAAGAATCTCCCACATCCACATCAGAACCGCTGAAATCGAGCGCGTCACCCGCGATCTCAAAAAAGCTGCAATTTGTGACTTCTCCGGTTGTGAAGTCACCATCAAAGGCATCGGATGAGGTGTTACGGAACTCAACAAGGTTGAAAGAAAATGCTGAGTGAATAATGTTCAAAGCATCTTCCGTGGTGTTATCTCCTATGACAGAATTCATGATGTGGACTTCACTTCGATAAAATGTGATTGCTCCAGTTAACACCCAACCAGGAATGGGGATCCCAGCCATTTTTTCTACCTTGACATACTGCCAGTCGGATGGATCAGCAGCATTGAGAACAACCATGCCCCCCCAACTCAGGTTTTGAGACGTGATAAGAACCTGCGCATCTTCCGACCCCAAAATATCGACTGCGCCATAGGATAAGAAGACGCTACCGGATCCAAAACGCAAGGTAGTATTGCCTGGGATCACCAAGTCATATCCACCTGGTAAGACCAGGTCGCCTTCTACAGACCAGTCTCCTGGGATCACCGCCAGGTTGGTCTCCCCTACCTGCTCAAGGAAAGGATGTTTTGCAATAACCTCTTCCAGGGTGCTGGCAGGCTTAACCCCCGAATCAATTCCTTGCGGTACATAACCAGAATAAACGGGGATAGTGGCGATATTTTCTGCTCCATAAAGCTGTGCTTTAAGGATTATGGGGTCCTGAGTGGTAAGATCAAATAGATGCTCTTGAATCGGGATTTTAAACGAAACCGGCTCGAACCCGGTATTAAACTCCTCCAATAATAAAAACTTTCCGTCTTCGGTGGTCGTGGTTACCTCCTGGCAATTTGGATCGTCACACCAATCAGAGCGGAATGGCATCACAGTACCTGCGATCTCAATTGAGTCCATTTGCACGGGAAGGATCATCATGTTTACCAGGGATAATTGAACGAAGGAGCTCCCTTGCTGCTGGATAATTTGAAAATTTCCGCGAACGGGTTGCTGAGGTTCAATATTCTTCGAAAAAAATACCATCCTCGATTCCAGCCTGTCCCATGGCAACTCTAAAGCTGGGTCCTGGTATTCTTCAGCCAGCAATTGATAATATCGCTCCAGCGGCTCCCCAAACTTTGCCTTCAGTGAGTCCAGGTATTCGGGCGTTGTAATTCGCGCTAAGGTTTCAACATAAGCTTTCTGTACACCGGGTGTCTCGAATAATGTATCTTCCATGAATGGATAAGCCAATGTGTCCCGGTCGAAGCTGGGGTTGAAAACAAAACTGTCAAAAGCAATCGGTTCCAGGAGACCTGTAACTGGGTTGTAATAAAAACGCAGGTTGTGCCAACGCGTGCCATGACCGGCCGCCCATAAATCCGAGATCGCAAAAAATTTTCCCCAAGCTTCTTGATCCAAGACCTGGTCCGCTGGAAGGATGCCATGAAAAAGCGAGTAGAGAAGTTCTTGAGCTGCTTGAAATTCTTCCGAAAGATCTTCATCTCCAGCGATCTTGTTGGGTCTAAATGCAGTTATCTCATTACTTTGCGGATATTCCACCAACCAGTAGTGACCCTCATGTTCCGGGAAATCGATTAAATTTCCCCAATCGTACCAAAGCAAGTCTTCGTTAAGCCGGAAGATAATCCCCGCTCTACGCCTCTGGGATTCCAACAAATCTTCATGAAAACTCTCTTCAAGGACATAAATCCCTTTATGTTCACCATTCAAGATGACGTTAACGAAGTGATAGCGGGTTGTGAGAATATCTTCTAAAAACAGGTTTTGATGGAAACCCCATTCACTAACATATGACCGGGTCTGCGGCCCCTGCAAAGAGAAACGCCTCATGCCCATTACAGCGCCGTCAGCTTCTGTGATATGGATTCTAAAAGACCACTTCTCACCTTCCAAATGATCGACCCAATCTCCCTTAAGGCGGATCTTGATATCCAGATTTTGTTGGTCGTTGAGGCGCATGGTTGCTGGAACGAAATCTTCATCAGAAGAATAAAGTACACCAATGGCGAGCGCTTCTTCTCGTTTTCCTTCAATCTGCAACATCGAATCAAAGGGAACATCGAGGAAAATATTCGGCAACCCGTTGGAATGGTACAACAGGCCTTCATCTTTTATTTCTTGCTTTACTTCAGCAATGGACTGTACCACCAATTCAGATTTGGGAATACGACGGAGCCAGGATGACAACCGGGAAGCAATCCCACTTCGATAGAAAAGCATGCCCCCGAGAAAAGAGAGCAGGACCAATAGAATGCCTCCCAAGAGGACCCATTTTACAGAAAACCCCTGGATCGTCTTCCCCCAGCCTTTATTCTGCTTCAACTTCATCCATCAACCTCCAAGAAGGTTGTTTTGCTCCACAAAACTGATGGAAGCATTCTTAAACCTCTCGTGAATACGATCAGCTACACGAGCTAAGGTATCAGGTTCCCTGGTGTCAAAGTAGAAGATCAGCCTCATTTCCTTGCCATCAGAATCATAACGCCGTAAATCTACCGAGCGTAGTTCCTCAGTCAGTAAATTCTGAACAAAAGAGAAGCACTGTCCATCAGTCGTGGCTTCCATGGGTAGAGATATGTTCATAAACAAGGTATTACGAGGAAATAACTTGAAAGATTTCGTTATCAACCTGCGACCAACCAGATATAAAATCATAATGGCAAATGCCACCAAGGTTGGAATTCGCTGGTCAGCACCCAAACCAAGGCCAATGGCAATTGCGAAAAACAGGTAAATTAACTCTTCTGGGTCTTTAATGGCGGTGCGAAAACGTACGATGGAGAGCGCTCCTACCAGACCTAAGGACAAAGCAAGGGAGGATTTTACAACTGAAATCACCAATAAGGTTATCAGTGATAAGAGGGGTAATATAGGGGCAAATTTCGACCGGTTAGAAAGAGATTCGCCAAACCTGGTGTAATAAACTGCCAAAACAGTGGCTAAAAAAATCCCGATCAAGAAATTAAACACCAGGGTGGGCAGCGATAACGGGGCAGGATTAGTGAGATCCATAATATTTCTCCAAAATGATATATTTCTTCAAGGCAGGTGAATCAATCGTTTCAGCGCGAGGAGTGCTTTTTCGACGAAGCGATCTTCTCATCGAAACTGATAACTGCCACGCTCCGTAAGACCCGCTGGCAGTGATATAACAAGGCTTCTTTCATCTTACGCAGTGTACAACGACGCTGTGGATGCGCTCGGGATAACTAATTCAAGATATTCAGTTGAAAGCTTGTCAAGATAAGAAGATATTAACAAATGGAGATAATGCAGTCCAACCTTCTATAAATTGGTCACCATTATTCCATAACCAAGCAATACCCAAAATGCCTATCAGACAGCAACAAAGTAATACAGCAGCAACCACAGCTACGATGATCCAAATAATTTTGTTATCTTTCTTGGAGGGTTTCTGTTCTTCGCCGAAATCAATCTCTTCAGGTCCGAGGGGAACGGTTTCATTATAGTTAGCAGCCATTTTCTTCTCCTTATATTTATTAGGAATACCTCTTTATATTATTAAAATGATTATTATTTCACCAAGTGATTTCCCAACCAACCTATACTGTTCAATGGAAAATGATAGCACAGGTAGATCAAATTTTGCCAGATACGCTCCTATTGGCAGGTCAACCAGTGTGAGCAGAACGAGAACCCTATACTTGATCCCAGAAATCTTTCCTTCCGCTTTTCAGCTCTCAGGATGGTAAATTAAGAGTTCGTGATTGACCGTCAACAAGATATTTTATAGAGATACCTTTAGATATGAAAAGCCGAACTATATCATTGCAACCACCATAGGGCCTAATGCGCCCCATGCTTCACGTATACCGAGACCAAGTAGACATAACGAAGACACAACAACTACCCCTGTTAAACAAACACCTAAGACCATCAGACCAATGCCAATCCAGCCCAGAATCCGACCAGCTTGCGCCATCCCTTCTCCACCAAGGGAACCTTCGCTTTCTGTAATTTCCTTCTTGGCGATCGAACCAGTCAGGACGGCGATAACGCTCCCAAGAAATGGGATTACTGTCAAGCCGAGGATTCCGGCAATTAAGCTGATCATCGCGGTTGTACTCTTCGGTTTTTCAAAGCCATTTTCTGTTGGTGAACCTGGTGTACTTGGAAATTCAGACATGATTTTTTCTTTCTCCTGGCAACAAAATTCTATTCTACCAATGAATCCCGATTAGCGCGGCGCCACAGCCACCAGATGATTAAGGAAGTAACCAAAATGACGATAGCTGCCACCAA
Source organism: uncultured Anaerolineales bacterium (assembly GCA_964613985.1). Classification (GTDB taxonomy): domain Bacteria; phylum Chloroflexota; class Anaerolineae; order Anaerolineales; family UBA11858; genus CAZTJD01. The sequence continues at coordinate 4,385 of CAZTJD010000085.1, read as the reverse complement.
TATCGGGATGATGATGGAAAGGATGGATAAGATGGTCGAAATGACGTCTTCCATGATGCTGACAGGGATGTTCGCTGCTCCTGCCGTCGTTGCCGTGACAGCTGGTCGAATCGCGGCAGCTTTTACTGCATGCACCCCACCTGCAATCAACAAACCAGCAATCATCGCCAAAACCGGATGAATTTCTGCGATTGAAGAACTGGCGGCAAACACGATCGCCCCAGCCATGGGACGGACGAAGGTTTGGATAATATCGTTGATATGGTTAACAGCAGGAATCTTATCTGTAAAAAATTCAACGATTGATAGGATCACCAATAAGCCTATCACCCACCAGCTTTCAAGTGTGTTCCAGGGATCACTCAACTCGATCCAGGTCGAAAAACGGGCGATCAAGGACACAACCAGGAGGGGAATATAGGCATTCAATCCTGCACTAGCTGATAAACCAAAAGCGGTAAAGACATCCATCGATAACTCCTTTCACCCGAAGTGAAAGCCATTCCAAGTGCCTGTCAACATGAAACGCAGAACATCCAGGATGGTAATTTGCATCAAGGCAATTATAAACCCAGCAACCAGCATAATACCCATTTTTCTTTGGTTTTCAAAGGTATTCTCTTTTTTGGAGATGATGATCAAGACCATGGTATAGATCAAGGTCAGTAAAACAAGAACGCCACCAGCACTGACCAAAGCTAAAGGATAGATCAGCAGCGGATTCTCGGATAATACGAATAAATCAATCAAGACTCCAACCGCCAAGAGGGCACTAAAATCCTTTACGCCTTCCAAAACTGGACGAGGATCAATTTTTTTCCAAACCGTGCTATTATAGGCTGGGAAAACAAGCACCCCCATCCCCAGCCCCAGTCCAGTGCCTGACATAAGCCTGAGGGTATTCCCGGGTTCATAAAGATAGAAACGCGACAGCTGGGGAATTAAATGGATGTATGAATTAAGACCATCCACTGCATAGAAACCCACGAAAAAAATTAAAAATCCAACAATAACCCATGGTGGTCTTCCGATACGTCGAGGTCTGAAGATAGCCAGAAAAATCAAACTTGACATTGCCCCCAGATACTGCCCTGTGCATCGGGCACAAAGTGGACTCTGGCGATCTCCTATATGGAAAGAGCGAGAATCAATCCGGTGACACACTGCATAACCAACCGCATCCGCTTTGCCCAACAAACCACTGGGCGTCCAATATAACCATCCGATCAGAAACAGGAAGCATAAAAAGATTATCCCTTTTTGCCAGGTAAACCATTCCTTAAATTCAGCCAGGTTAATATGTGGTTTTTTTAGATTGGAAGTCATTTCACAAAATTATACCGCAGCAAGTCTATTCCTT
>CAZTJD010000085.1:0-3015 GCA_964613985.1 uncultured Anaerolineales bacterium | reverse complement strand
CTCATCCTATGACGCCCATCCAGCCCCTGTCGTTGTGCTAAAATCGAAAGGCACTGCGATATCAAGAACATGGCGAAATCATCACTTTTTATCTTGTTCCTCCTCTTAACTCTGGCAATTTCCGCCTGTTCACAGGTTGACAACTTGCTCCAAGTCATTGAGCCTAAGACGTCTGATGCGCTGTCTACGATTATCCCAACAGTAGTGCTCACATTACCTATGGGGACAGACACCCACACCCCTGTTAGGCCTACATCCACACCATCTCCAAGCCTTAGTCCGACGCTGACTTCCACTCCGAAACCAACCCGAACCCTTCGAGCTACCACCACACAAACTGCAACCATACCTGTGATCATAAAAGTCGGGCCGAATAACTTCCCTGATTATGTGAACCCGCTCACCGGTTTAGTTCCCACCAATCCTCTTTTATTGGAAAGACGGCCAATTGCTGTCAAAGTGCCTAACTACCCTCAATCCATTTACCCACAAGCCGGGCTATCTATGGCGGACCAGATTTTTGAATATCACCTGGAGCAAGGGATAACCAGGTTCATCGCCATCTTTTACGGGAACGACGCCATGCGCGTAGGGCCCATCCGCTCCGGTCGCAACTTTGATGCCCATATCGTCCAGATGTACAATTCTGCTTATGTGTTCAACTATGCTTATCGTGAAGAGGGAAATGAGGAATTAGATGTGTTGGGATACCTGGAAAGTGTCTTGGACGAACGCCTGTTCGTTAATGATCCGGGAAACTGCACTTCCTGGATGTGCAGGGATGAATCTCTAAATACCTATAATAATCTTTTTGGCAACACATACAATATCTCTAAACTGATCACCCAACGAGGCGTGGAAAACGTCCGGCAAGACTTAGCGACAAATTTTTTTACAAACCTTGGAGGACACGGTAAAGAATCCGTCTCCGTCATCAATGTTAACTATTCTGGTTACAATTATGCTTATTGGGAATACAACAAGGAAGACCAGCGTTACTACCGGTACCAGGGAAATGTAGACTTGGTTGGTGATGCCGAACCAGCGTACATCTTGTTAACAGATTCAAATGATGGGGCACCAATTGTTGCCGATAATGTCGTCATCCTCTATGTTCCCCACAAATTCCTTCATAAAAAAGGGCGTTCAGAGGTATTTGATATCCAGCTTGTCGACCAGGGAAAAGCCTGGATCTTCCGAAACGGGTCCGCCTTCGAAGCTATCTGGGAACGCAGAGAGGTCAATAAACCACTCTCCCTGCTCACGCCCCAAGGAGCTCCTTTCCCACTCAAACCCGGCGTAACCTTTTTCCAGGTTATGCATACGGAATCAGAGTTTTATATCCAGGGGGAAGAAGAATGGACGTTCAAATTTATCCGTCCCTTTGCACCTGTAGAAGAAGACCCTTTTGAAAATAACGGCCAATAAACCGTGCTGAAACGAATGAATATTCCTTTTAAATTTCACCGGGAAACAACCTTGTGAATAATGGAGCACTTTATGAATAAAAACACGATCCTTTTCCTGATCATTGCGATTTTTTTAACTGCATGTTCCTCCCGAGAAAAGACAGGACAGGAGGAAGCTATTGCCAAGACGATTAAAGCCATCGTCAAACAGGAACTGGCATCCACACCCAGTAAGATCCCACCAACCCTAACCCCGACCAAAAAACCATCGAATACAATCACGGTTTCCCCAACCCAGACGAGTACACCAACACCTGAGCCGACATACACTAAAAATCTACAAAACGAGTACCCCGCTGAAGGTTACGGTCCCAAAGATTTCCCTCCAAATGTTAACCCATTAACCGGTTTGCCAGTTGAAGATGCCGCAATGCTTGATCGAAGACCAATCTCGGTGAAAATTTCAAATTATCCCAGGGGAATCAGGCCGCAATGGGGACTTTCCTATGCTGACCATGTTTATGAATACTATCACGAAGCTGGTTTAACCCGCTTTAACGCGATTTTTTATAGCAACGATGTCGAACAGTTCGGACCTATCCGCTCGGGACGGCTGTCAGACGTGGACATTATCAACATGTATAAGGCTTTCTTCGCCTTTGGCAGCGCTGATTACCGAGTCCGGCAGGTCCTTTACTCAGCGGATTTCGCGAACCGGTTATCTACTGCAACGGATTATCCATGCCCTCCAACCACCCTACATCCCTTGTGCCGCATAGACCAGGAGCATTGGGATCACCTGGTGGGGAGTACGGAGATGATGCGCGTACACTTCGAAGATCTGGGTGTATCCAATGAGCGTCAAGCGCTTGATGGCTTGTTCTTCGACCCTGACCTGCCTGTAAATGGGCAGCCTGCCAGCAGTATATTGGTCTGGTTTTCTCAAGGGAGTTATCATAAATGGGAATATAAACCATACAATCGAAAATATTACCGCTATGAAGATGCTGAGGTTGCAGTTCAAGGCGAAGAGCAGTTCATCCAAAGCACCGACCGTCTGAACAAGCAACCCCTGACTGCGGACAACTTGATTCTTCTGCTGGCGGAATACCAATACTACAGTGTAGACCCGGAGATTGTAGAAATAAATTTCACTAAAACAGGACGTGCTTACATTTTCCGAGAAGGACAGGTTTTTCGGGTTAACTGGAATAGATCCTCCAAGGAAGATCTATTTTCCTTCACCTACGAAGATGGATCCCTTTTCCCATTGAAACCAGGCCAAACCTGGTTTGTAGTGATCGGCACAACCTCCCAAATCGATGAGGAGGATGGGGATTGGGCTTTCGATTTTAGTATCCCTTAATCATGAAAGCAGAAATACACGGAAACAAGCGTTTGATCTTCACACACAAGACCAGAGATTGTGTGCGATCATGATCCGCAATCCATTTCATTGCAGCTGATTGTAGTAACGATGCTTGTTACAGAATACATAATATCCCTCTAGTAGTCTGTCAAAGATGAAGATTTAGAATGAATCGGTTAATTAAGAGCGGCAGTTTTAGCAATTCCAAGGTAGAGATGCTTCATTCCGCTTTGCTCC
>CAZTJD010000084.1:10750-18383 GCA_964613985.1 uncultured Anaerolineales bacterium | reverse complement strand
GATTCAAGGCCATGAACTAGAATTCAACAGCATATCTCTCCAAGAACCCTCCCCAACCTGGTTTTGGTTAGCCCTTACCCTTCCATCTCGGGATAGCCAAAATCCTGACAATTGAGAATTTTATTTACTGTTTGGATGACTATGCTTGATCAAAGAACAAACACGAGCATTAAAGGCACAGCTTTTACAAGCCCATCATGGTCAAACCTGGTTCAGGAGGAACTGGCTCTGGTGGAGGAAGTGTTGTGCGACCCGGTTCCAGGGCAAAATGAATTTTTGACCAATACGATCCGGGCTCTTTTTGACGCAGGTGGAAAGCGAATCCGACCGGCAGTCCTTTTACTTACCGCCAAACATTTCCAAGCTAACCTCAACCATGCTATCTATATGGCAGCCGCGGTGGAAATGCTCCATACCGCCACCCTGGTACATGATGACCTGATCGATGGTGCCATCCTTCGCCGTGGTGTTCCAACGATGAACACCTTGTGGTCGCCAGATATTGCTATACTTTCGGGGGATTTTATGTTTGCGAGGTCAGCGAGTTTAATCGCCGAGGTAGAAATCATCCCAATCATGAAGCTTTTCTCCAAAACCTTAGAGATTATCCTCAATGGAGAAACCACTCAAAAATTTACAAAGTGGCGGATTGATCGAGAAGAATACGAGCGTCGGATCTACGCTAAAACAGCAGCGCTTTTCGTCCTTTGCACCCACAGCGCTTCGTTATTAGGAAATGCTAACCGTGAAGTGCTGGATGGGATGATCGTCTTTGGTGAAGCCATAGGAACTGCTTTCCAGATTGTTGATGATATCCTGGATTACACCGGAACAGTAGATAAGGTTGGAAAATCCATTGGGGGGGACTTAAGCCAGGGGATCTTTACCCTCCCCGCCATCCTTTTCTATCAATCCCATCCTGGAGATGAAGACCTGAACACCTTACTCAACCGCCAGGAAGCGGATACGGTCCTGGTCCAAAGATTGGTAAATAAAATCAGAAAATCAGGGGCGATCGAAGCCTCTATGGCGGAAGCCAGGGAACGAATTGTAAGAGGAAAAAAAGTTTTAGATGACCTTCCCCCGTCCATTTATCTTGACGCCTTTTATAACCTTGCGGATCAAGTGGTAACTCGGCAAAAATAATCGCCAAGCCAGGCATTGCTTCCCGACATCTTAATATTCTATTTCTTCCGCAGTAATATAACTCGCCTGGTTTGGACTTGTGCTGGCAATGACAGTCTCTGAAAACCGGATCAACAACCCTGAATAGGCATTATCACCATTACGGGGAACCCAACCCTCTAAATTAAAGGGGATTATTCCATCTGCTGCCATCCATTCTCCATTATACTTACGGGCGATATGAATATGGGTGCCAGTGCTGGTCCCACCTTCGCAAGATGGATGACCCAGGGGTTGGCCTGCTTGCAGCAAGGTCCCAACTTCAGCCCGGTCCCGGGCAGCAACATGCAGATATAAAACCACCCAACCAGTACGCGTGTCCCCATCCCCATCCAAGTCAAGTTCAAGAACACCTTCATCGGTTCGTGCCACGACACCATCAGCAATGGCTGTAGTCCATTCATTAGATGGGATGCAGCCTGAGGCTGTACTTGGTGGAGCAAAATCAATCGCTGCCCAAGGTTGACCTTTGCCCCATCCCGTGTGTGGACCACCGGTATAAGCCCAGGTCTTGCCGACTTCAAATGGCAAGCGCATGAAGGGCTGCTGCAGACTCCCTGGCAAATGAGGCTGAGGATCCTTCCAGGGATCACCAAACAACTCATGATATACTTCTGCCAGCCCTCCCGATCCAGTAGCGAATAAATAGGTTTCTTTAGAATAGTTCTCTGAAAAAAAATACTGCAGGGAAGCGGTAGCGGCGTTTTGCCAGGGATCGATGTTCTCAATCGTCCCATCAGATAAAAAGATCGTTTCTAAATATCCTGATCTAAAGCAATAATATCCGTTGTTGAGCGTATTCGCTGCCCAAACAAGCTGCAGGTACATCCCTTTATGTAACAGATCCTCATAGCCCAGAATATAATCCTCATCGACCGTAACAGGCAATACCACTTGACTCAATGCCCCAGCCTGGTATTCCAACAAAGCTAATAAAAGCTGAGGGCTGATACTGAAGTTCGTAGCAACAAAATCCACAAACTGTGCCCCGGTGCGATTTTTGCCTGCAACATACTCAGTATACCTGCTCAGCCACCCCGGCTGGCTATCTACAAAAACTTGGGTGTCGAAACTAACCTGGGAAGGACCATTAATAAAGAGACTATCCGGAATGATCTGGTAAGGAGAACCCCAGAAAGGCTGGTAATAGATAGGGATCTGCATCGGCATACCTGGAGGCAGGGTGGTAGTATCTTCCGGGATAAATGTGTTCGCTTCCAGGATCTCCCCTACAGAGGTATTGAACCGTATCGCCAATGTGTCAAGGGTATCTCCAACCTGGGCAACATAATCAACCGGTTCACCAGGCGCATAGCTGGGACGGGTAGCAAAGGGGGTCGGTAAGGGAAGCTCCGTCGCTTCAATCTCCTGGGGTTCTAAAGATTCTGGAGTGGGTTCAACTGCTTGATGTTCAGCGTCCGGCAGTGGTTGGCAGCTGATGAGCATGAGTCCAACTAACAAGATCAAGCACAGTAAATTGCGTTTCCTCAATCCTTGTATAAAATTGTCCCAACCTGATTTCCAAAAGAACCGTGAAAAATCAATCATCACGTGATATTCGAGAGATATAAGAACCGTACTGGTTGGCGGTAACTACCTCGTCACCGCGGGTCAGGGTGCCCAGGTAGGGGTTTTCTCCATCATGGGCGGTCCAGCCATCCAGCACGAAAGGAATGCTGCCATCCGCAGGGATCCATTCGCCATTGTATTTTCTAGCGATATGGACATGGGTCCCCGTCGCTCGACCTCCTTCACAAGAAGGATGTCCGACCTGTTCCCCTACATGGAGATAGGTCCTCAACGCTACCCGGTGGCGTTCCTCAATATGGAGGTACATCAAGACCCATCCCGTTTGTTCATTCCCATCCCCATCGAGATCCTGTACGACGACGCCAATTTCTGAACGTACGATGAGGCCGTCTGCCATCGCCAGGACCCAATCCTCTGACTGGTAACATCCGTTCACGGCTGCAGGCGGCGCAAAATCCAGCGATGCCAATGGACCGCTGCCTTCAAAAGCTTGGTGCGGACCGCCGGTATATGCCCAGGATTTGCCAGGTCCGAAGGGCAAGGTTAAGATGGGCTGAACCAAACCAGGAGGTATTAATGGTTCCACGTTTAGGGCTCTTTGCCAGGGATTACCAAACATATCTGCAAACAAGGCAGGGAATCCTGAATTCTGATCGAGTGCCAATTCGTACTTTTCACTGTCGTAGAGTTTACTGAAAAAATAACTCAGCGCCACCGTCCCCGCATTCGAGTCAGGATGGGGGTTAATCATCGTACCATCAATCAATGAGAATTCGGTGAGTGTGCTGGAACGCCATCCATAATAACCTTCGGATAGTACCTGGACGGCCCAAACGAGTTGCCCATACAAATCCAATCGACTTGCCTGCGTGGCACCCATTGCGGCTTGAAAATCATCCGGATCTTCAACCTCACCACGCACACAGCCACTCTGATATTCTAACAAAGCAAGCAGAAGCCTGGGGTTAATTGAGTTTTCCAAGGCAACTCGTGTGACTATGTCTGCGCCTGTAGTCCATTTCGTAATCATTAAATACTGCCGGTATGTATCTAAGAAACCACCCACAGTGTTAAGGTAATCTAGCACATTGAATCCAATTGCAGAAGGCGAATAGACAATCTCAGAATCTGGAATCAACCAATCAGGTGGGGGGCCGACAGTGGAAGTTGGTGTGGGCGTTGCTGAAGGGGGGAAAGGAGTTAGGGTGGCTCTTTGCTCCTGGATGGTTGGGGTTGACGACGGATGGGAGGATGGCAGGATGGTCGTAGCCGCTGAAATCTCAGGCAGGCTGGACGGATCCACAAGAGTAAGGTCATTCGCACCTGCAGAACGACAAGCGACCAGGACCAAGCTGGCAAGTAAACCTATTAATAACCTGTAAAACAGCGCCTTGGCACAGAACCTGACTTGAACCCGCTGCGCTCTCAACCCGGTCATGCTATTGCTCCGGCTGATATAGATCACGGATTATCTTGCTGAAGGACGCACCAACCTGACTGGCTGTCACAGTCGCACCATCCCTGGTGAGAGTCCCTTTATATGCCTTTGAACCTTCGTGTGCGATCCAACCAGACAGGTTGAAGGGGATCGGACCATCGGCAGCCATCCACTCTCCATTAAATTTACGTGCGATGTGAATATGTGTCCCAGTGGAATGCCCACCTTCGCAGGATGGATGGCCAATAAAATCCCCTGCCTGGACAATACTGCCCGCTTTAACCCGGTCTTTCTCTGGAATGTGCAGATAGACGAGTACCCAACCAGTCTGCTCAAAGCCGTCTCCATCTAAATCAAGGGCAACAATGCTGCGTTCCGAACGTACAATTTTCCCGGCTGCAGCAGCAGTCACCCAGGCATCGGATTCGTAGCAGCCACTGACCGTACTCGCAGGGGCGAAATCGATGGCAGCCCAGGACCCATCCTGCTCCCAGGCTCCATGTGGTCCCCCAGTATAACTCCATACTTGCCCAAGGACGAAAGGCAAGTTCATGAATGGTTGAGATATGTCAGGTGGATAAAGGGGTTCAACCGCATAAGCCCGGTTCCAGGGATTCCCAAACATTTGTTCGTAGAGGGCAGGGAAACCATTTTCTGTGTGCATGGCTTTAATCCAGCCCTGGCTATCGTAAACCTGGGCAAAATAATACTGGAGGGCAGCAGTGCCCGCATTTAAACCTGGAGCCAGGCGAGCTCTTACCCCATCACGAAATGTAATTTCAGACAGGCGACCTTCTCGCCACCCATAATAACCGATTGAAAGCTGGTTGACCGTCCACTTCATCTGGCGCAGTAAACCTTTTTGGTTCAGATCCACCTGTCCCATGGGATAATCTTCCTCCGCCAGGGTGCCAGGCCTGCCGGTAACCCAACCACTCTGGTATTCCAGTAAGGCTAACAACAAACGCGGGTTGATTGAGTTATCCTGCGCCATGATCCGGATGATATCCGCGCCGTAGGTTTCCCCATTACTCCCCAAATATTCGTGATATCCATGAAGATATCCACCGCTGTCCTTGACATAGGAAGCGATATCCAGGTCTGCCGCGGTGACGGAAAAAACAAATTCGCTGTCAGGCAGGACCTGCGTCGTTTGGGTTGTATTGGAAAGATTGTTAGGAATGACCAATAAGGTGTTAGGGTTGATAAAGCCTTCTGGGGTGATAAAATCTGGCGAAGTAATATCCCCAACAGCCACACCAAAACGTACCGCTAAGGCGTTCAGGGTATCTCCTGCCTGGGTATAGTAAAGGATTGGACCACTTTTGATAGGCGTAGGCGAGGGAGGTGGGGATAGATCCGGATTGGGATCAGGCTCCTGGACTGGTTCTAACTCTAGTCCCGATTCAGGGACAGCCGTTACGGAAAACGCTGATTCAAGGGTAGCCACCCAGTTTGGAGTCGGTGTTTGCTCGGAGTCGGAAGCAGCTAACAGCGACACCAGCGGACCTGTCGGAATATTGCATCCTGCCGAGAGAACAGCGAATGATAATAAAACTAACAAGATGGAAAGTGGATGTTTCACCTTATTTTTCAATCGCATTTGACGGGATGTTGCCATTATAAGCTTCGATGATGGTACTTCCTTTTTGCAAGGTTCCATCGTACTCGCTTCCGGCACCATTAGAGATCCAACCATCCATAAGGAAAGGTGTACCCTGATCTGCCGGGATCCATTCCCCATTATACCTGCGAGCGATGTGAACGTGTGTCCCATCTGTAACCCCTCCCTCACAAGATGGATGCCCAATCCTATCCCCGGCTTTCACGAAAGTGGCTTCTTTTACCCGGTCACGGGATTCGATGTGCAGGTATAAAATCGTCCAACCTGTTTGTTCCTTGCCATCGCCATCCAAATCCAGGACCACCGCTCCATTCTCAGCCCGGACGATTAATCCATCTGCCATGGCGACGATCCACTCATCGCTGGAAAAACAGCCTCGCGAGTCGACGAAGGGGGCAAAATCAAGCGCTCCCCAAGCAGACCCATCCCCCCAACCGCCATGCGGGCCCCCAGTAAAGGCCCAAACAATTCCAGGCTCAAAAGGAAGCTGCAGCGTCGGTTGAACCAAATTCTCTGGGACCAGAGGATCATAAGAATAAATGAAAGGATTTCCAAAAAGACTGTTATATATCGAGAGGAAACCTTCATCCAAGATCGATTTCTCCCAGGTCTGGTAGCCATAAAGCAAACCAAAGAAGTACTGCAGGGCAGCGGTGCCGGCATTGATGGTTGGGTTGACAGGCACCACGGTATTATCCGCCAAAGTCCATGAGGAGATCGCGTTTACTCGCCACCAATAATAACCACGGTTGAGGTTGTTCGCGGCCCAAGAAAGTTGCTTGTACAACCCTTCTCGCCAGGGGTCTCTCCAACCAAGGGGGTACTTCAATGTATCTGTGCGGGGATTGTCATCGCTGACCCAGCGGCTTTGAAGATCCAAAATCGCCAACAATACCCTCGGATTTACTGAAAAATCCCTGGCAACTAATGCTACGATCTCGTCCCCAGTAAGGGTCTTGCCATCCACATCTTCTTCATGGTGAACCAGGTAACCATCCTTTTCTTTAGCAAAGGTTTTAACATCGAAGTCGGAAGTTAGCGGTCCCGCAACCAGCTCTGAATCGGGGATAAGCTTGAAGCCTGGACCCGTCGAAACGGGTTGCGGTGCGGGGATGACGAGTTCCTGACCGATTTCGAGGACATCAATGTTCGGGATTTGGTTGGCTTGTGCGATGATGTCAACCGAGACATTGTACCGTTCGGCAATCCGCCCGAGAGTATCCCCCGCCTGAACACGATAAACCTCCTCCCCACTCCGTAATCCAGGTATGGCATGAGGAGGATCCGGTGTGGGTGTAAACAAGGGATTTCCAGGAGAAATGGCATTAGGAATATGGGTGTCCCCAAGAGATTCATGACCGGGGTCCTGGTTCGCCACTTCAACCTCTCCAGGGTGCCAGGGTTCAAGGTCTGCACTTGTGGAGCGAACACAAGCGCTCAGACAGACACACAGGACTGAAAGGATAAAGTATGGGCGTAATTTTATGCTCATGATTGATTAGGCATTCTACCGCGATCACTCTCAGTAGTGCAAGGATTATGCCGGATCGATCAGGGACGCTGTCTTAAAAGCAAGGTTTCGACTGAAACCCTGATTTTATTTAGGGCAAAATGGGTGAAGAACACCCATTCTGCTTTTGATATAAACGTGGGGATTGCCCCGAGAAGTTTCCTGAAGAAATCTGCTGGAATGCTGAGGGCTCCGGAGGAGGTGAAAATTGTTTAATCAATTTTGTCAATTTTTTAGCAGTTTTTCTAGATTGGGAGATGAAAATATTGACTTCAAATAACCCATGAAAAAGGCCGAACAAAAACCGTTCGGCTTGGCAGTTCTTTCTGAACTGCAGGATTGTGGC
>CAZTJD010000084.1:0-10650 GCA_964613985.1 uncultured Anaerolineales bacterium | reverse complement strand
ATTGTGGCCGAACAAAAACCGTTCGGCTTGGCAGTTCTTTCTGAACTGCAGGATTGTGGCCGAACAAAAACCGTTCGGCTTGGCAGTTCTTTCTGAACTGCAGGATTTTAACCGAACAAAAAGGGATCGGGGCAAAACACACCGGCACCGCCATCGGGCTGAAGTTAACCCTCTCACAAGTAGACGGTCTGCTCGCCCCACCCTAGGTGAAGGCCTTGGCTGCGTTCAACCTTCGCTACTTAGTAAAACTCTGGGTTGGGTAGGTACTTTTGTGGATTGTGATTCTGGATATATTGAAGGAAGAGACGAAATAACACTCTACCCCTGGCGCCTACCACTTAAAAACCAGGGTTGAATCGACTGAGGGCTCTACCCATCAAGGGCTTCTTCAAAGACTCAATCGCATTCCTTTAAAGAAATTATCTTAAATTTTTCAAGGCCTTTTTAGCTGCTATTTGGACTTCCTGGTCCACATCCTCAAGAGCTTGGGTAAGTGGTCCTGCCGCGCCTGCGTCCCTTATCTCCCCAAGAGCAATCGCTGCTTTCTTCCTCGTCTCCTTATCAATGGCCTTCAGCGCTTGAATGAGCGGTCCCACTGCAGGTTTTCCCAATTTTATAAGGACATTCAATGCGATGTAGCCTGCCGAACTAATATTATCGAATTTTAAACCCATCCCAATTTTTGTAGTACCCAGGTCAACTTTGTCCTCAACAGGCAAAGATTGGACCATGGGTCCAACAGCATAGCTTCCCAATCTGATCAGTTCATCCCATTCCATCTTTGGTAGGCCTCTTTGATATCTTCCTTTACTGATCATCAAGGCAAATATGTAATAGGCTTTTTCAACCTCATCTTTTGGATTCCAATCCAGCCTGCTGAGAGATGATGCTGATGATGTTCGAATATCCAAGTTCTGATCTTTGAGTGCCCCCACAAGAATTTCCAATGCTCTACCATCGTTTATTTTTTCCAGGGCATCTATTGCTTTGGTTCGAGTAGACCAATGTTTGGTTTCATCATTTAACAATTGATCAAGAGGTTCTATGGCTCTCACATCCCCGATACCACCAAGAGCTTGAGCTGCAATTTGAATTACTTTCCTAGTGTCATCATTCAGGAGTCCTATGAGTGGTCCTACTGCCTGCTCCCCCATTTTTTCAAGTGTTTTCGTAACTTCAAAATAGAACCAATCCTGCCATATTTCAGTTTCTCTCTTCTCCTTCACAGCTCTGATCAATGGGTCTATCGCAGGTGTACCAATACTGGCCAGGACATCTTCAAGCAGGTCACATTCTTCACGGGAAACGTCTTTTATGTTCTTTGACCCATGAGCCAGGTTAGCATCTACCCGTATTTTATAATCGCTTATGGCATCATCCAGGACTTGAAGTAGAGGCTGTACGGAATTAACTCCGATCATCTTAAGACCACCCCAATCCCGTCTGGCTATCAGGTATATCGCCTTTTCAGTGTCATCGCCGGGTTCCCATCCCAGCCTTTCCAGGGCAAATGCTGCTTTCTCCCGGGTTTTGGGATTTTTATGCTGCATCACCTCAAGCAGTCCTTCTACATTCCTCTGCTTTTCCAATTTTTTGATATTCGGACCAAAAATGCTCATTTGAATTCCTCCTTTTCTTAATAGTTACTTATCCAGTTTTAAGCTAGATCGAGATGGATATAGACCTAAAACCAAGGGCTTCCCACGGTTTGGACCGTGAGACTACGCCCAGGCATATTATCTTGAGGGTCCAAAGATATTTATTCTATTGAAACTTCCTGATGGTAGCTGTGATGAAGTTAGACGATGATAGGAATAGGAGGTCAACCGGTGATGTACTTAACGATCCAAATACGTGACCCTTCGGTGGGGAAATCGAACTAATTAATCTGATTATAGCATATCATTAAATTTGAAATAAAACCCATCTATCAATACGCCCTCCTCTTCGGAGCTGCTCGAGCGGATGGGCAGGGTGCATGGGCGGCTGCTGGAGGTCTTACGGACGGAGGTGACAGTGGATAATGCGAATGAGCTGGGGATGGGTAAGATCGAGTCGTGGGTGTGGTACTTCCCAACAGCGAAAAACAGCGGGGGAGTATATTCGGCAACGATGGCAATTGTGGACGAAGGCAGACTACGAATTGGATGACCTGCACCAGGAGTACCCGGCTAACCCGGAGCAGGTATTATCGGCGAGGAGGTCGAGTAAATGATTCCGTGCAGGGTGGCTAACGAGGTGCCGCGGAAATGAGGCTCCAATGGAGGACATGCCAGGGGTGCCGGGTTTTCAAACTTACGCCCACTCCGGGAAGGGACGGCGGCACCTAGTGTCAGCAGACCCAGCATAGGTCGCATTACTACGTAATGCTTACGGCAGAATGAGAAAATGGCTATCTGTGATAGCTTGCCATTCTGCAGGGGATTTAAAATTAGGCAGTGGGAGGAGGTGAAGGGGGAACTGATCAGCAAAAGAAGGGAGCCTTGATATGGGATGGTTTCAAGATAAAGCCCTACCGATTCTAGCGAATAAAAGCGATCACTTCCATTTTGTGAGGATTTCTTCCCTTCGGGATGTCGCTTTGACAAGGTAGAAGACGATGCCATCGATGACAACCAAAACTGCAGCCATGATCAATAAATTGACCGTCGTCAGTGCCAGCACTTGAAATTCCGACAATAAATATATGACGCCAAAAGGCAAAAGGATCAGCGTCCCGAGTTGTTGGGTAACGAGGACGTCATTCGCTCTTGAAGAAATCAGGACGTTATAACCAACGCCAAGAACGCAGGCAAGCGGAGCAAGAAGGAACAAAATAATGACAATGTCCCAGTTGGCGTAATAAAGATATTTCAACGTGCTGTAAGTAAACAGGTCCACCAGTACTGTGAATATCAGCGCACCAATATAGTTGGAGCAAATTGAGGGAAGGAATGCTGCGATACTTTTTCCGGCCAGGATCTCTTCATCGGTCGTCGGCGTGGCCAGTAAGGGTTCCAGGCTTTTTTGGACTTTTTCCCCGACCAGGCTGTACGAGGCAATCCCCACCGGTAAAAGGGAAGCACCAATGACATACAAGAAGGAGAAGACGTTGATAAAGGTCGAAAGTAATGCCGCTCCGCTGGGTTTGCCGGCGATGAGTCGAATGATGAACGGTACGCCGATTGAGACCACCACCTCGAAATAGATGATCGAATAAAGGATACTCTTCCTCTTTGTATAGATTTTAAAATCCTTGGAGGCAACTGTCCCCGCTTTTGAGAGTCTCATTTTGTTTCTTCTATGACCTTAAGGTAAGTCTCTTCCAAACCAGGGTTGAATTGAGTAACATACTGGATCCGACCGCCTGCAGAAACGATCTCCTGTACAAAGTCAGGATTTTCCTTCTGTGGATCAGCCAAGGTCAATATGATCCTATTCTCTTCAAGACGAAGGTCTTTGGGATTGAGTTTTCTTATCCCCGCAAGGATTTGATCATTTACCGCTTCCACCTGGATCGCCGTCTTGCTTCCCCATACGGTCATCTCCAGCTGTCCCGGCGTGTTAACTGTCAACAGTTTCGTCATCAGTATCCCGATGCGATTGCAAGTCCGTTGGGCTTCATCCAGGTTATGGGTATTTACGAAAACTGTTTTGCTATCTTTTTTTAGCTGCAGAATGAAATCTCTGACCATCCTGGAAGATTCCGGATCCAGGTTCACTGTCGGCTCGTCAAAGAAAAGCAATTTGGGGTCATGGATCAGCGCCCTGGCGATGGCAACCTTCTGCTTCATGCCTTTTGAAAAATCGCTGACGGGCTGATCTTTCTTCTCCCACAAATCCATCATCTTTAGAAAATACTCGATCTTCTCTTTTATTTTCCCTTCAGGACATTCATAAAGCTTCCCGTAGTAATCGATGTTCTCATAAGCGCTCAGTTCTTCGTACAGGCCGTATTGTCGGGGACCAACCCGATCAATTTCTTGATCGCCAGAGAATCTGCGCCATTCCCGATTGGATAGCCCGCGATCCGGGCAACGCCACTGGTCTTGGAAATCAGGCAGCAGAGCATTCTTATGGTGGTGGTTTTCCCGGCTCCATTGGGTCCGAGCAAGCCGAACACCTCCCCCTCTGCGACTTGAAAGGTCAGGCTATCGACAGCGGTGACCTCCCCAAACTTCTTGGTCAGATTCTTTACTTCGATCATGCTTTAATAGATCATGCTTTTTAGATCATGCTTTTTAGATCATGCTTTTTAGATCATGCTTTTTAGATCATGCTTTTTAGACCATGCTTTTTAGACCATGTTTATACGATCATGCTTTTTCGATCACGTTTATTCGATCATGCTTTTTTGATCATGCTGATTCGATACTTTTTATCCAATCATGTTCATTAATACATGCTATTTCTTCTTATCACGCAGTCAGGACCAAACAGTTATCCCGATGAGGACGACAGAACCGACGATCCAGATAATAAAATAGGACGTTGGAAATGGACCTGCTTTGACCATTATCTTTATGAAAACGATTATGCCGGTGACAACTACAATGATGGTCAGCGTCAGAGGAATTCTTAGGGAGAGTTTCATTTAAGGTTCCTCTCCCGGTCGGTCTGTTTCCAAAAGGCTATTTTTAGCAGAACATTCCCCAACCTTCCCTTTACATACTTAAGTCTGGATGATCCTGATGGATTATACTTAAACATTGTAATACCGGTTTAGACAAAACCCAGGGCGGCTCTGCCCTTGAGTAAAAACGATCACTGGTAGAAACCTGGAATGTGAACCAGCAAAGGTCTACCAACTGTCTCATGATACTGCTGATGATAATACCATTGCCATCCCTGATCCTGGTCGAGGGGTTCCGCTAATCAGCGGCAGGTTTCCAACGGGGACCATTGGAAACAGGGAGATATTATTAAATCCTCGATCGCTGGATGAATAATTATCCATTACCCTGATATCTAGGTGTGGCTTTTAAAATCCACCATATGCTTAAAAGGACGAGTGGTAATCCAAGCAAGGCTGCAAGCGTGTAGGTACTCGCAGTCCCATGAAAGTCCGCATAACTAAGGGCTTTTGTCTGTAATACCCAATTTGAGACCCCATGAATAATGACTACTGGCCATACGCTCCCCCAGAGAAGAACAATTGCAGCCCACCATACACCTTCAAAAAGCGCTATCACTATTTGCCCGAGGATTTCACCTGGATTTCCACCAAATGCATTAATTGCATGAATTGCACCGAAGAAAAAGGCTGAAACGACAATAGCTTTCAGGATCCCTTTTCTGGTTGTGCCCCATGCACTTACTAATGCATACAGTACGAACCCACGAAAAAGAAACTCCTCGAACATAGCACTAATGAATACATTAGGGATCCTTAATCCACTAACCGCAATGGGGGGCACAATGAAACTAAAGTCACCGAAAAATGAATAAATGAGTTCAAGAAGGTAATAGATAAGCAGAACAAGAGCCACCACCCACCCTTTCCAATTTCCCCAAGACGCGACTCCGGCAACCTTCAACCATCCTAAGGACCAGAGTATGAACAGGAGATAAAGTGTGGTTATAAGTAGGATAGCTGGGGCAAAAATTGGGTCCGCCTGTTCCACATGAAATAGCACTACCATCAGAAAACCAGCAAGAATTTCAATAACTAGCGAACTCAGAATCAGGAAAATCGTAAAAAGAAGTAGCCGTCGTAATGCGAATTCTTTTATTTTTCTCACAGAGAAATCCTTCCAAGCTTTTTCATCACTGTTATTCACCATCTTATCGTTGAAGCACCTAACTTGTGCTTTAACAGACAAAGTACCTCATGATAAACCTTTATAAGTGAAAGAGTTCCTCATTTTGTCTACAAAGGGGAATTATACGGAACAAAACTTTCTCTGTAAGCACCGGAGCGGGACACATTAAGGATATTTGTCCTTATAAAATCAAAATAGAAATTATTGATTACCAACAAAGATCCACCACTAAAATATGACTCGAGTATAGCATAAATTTGAGAAATGAAATCGGGAGGGATGCAAGGATGGTTCGTCACCTCAAGTAATACTGGTGTTTCAATCCACGATCCACGTGAAGGGAGCGACCTACTGGATTGTATACACCCGAATGAAATTCGGTTTAACAGAATGTCTGAAAGAGCCAGACATTCCGTGGCAAGGTATGGACCTGCATTAGAGTAGATAAGGGAAGAGAGCAAGGAGATGATTTTCGCCGAGGACGGCGTTGTGAGCTGGAGGGGTATATCTGAGCTGGAGGGGTATATCTGAGCTGGAGGGGTATATCCAGAAAGAGGCCCGCGAATGAATTGCGGGTTGATAGACAGAAACATGTTGAAACGTGTTAGGGGAGGAATGTTGTTGCGTGAGGGAAGAGGTTCTTCGTTTCACCCAGGAAAAGGTGATAATGCAGAGCATCGTCAACAGATAATGGCTATTCCCGATAGCTATCCCATTCTGAAAATTTTTAAGGAGATATCTCAAAGCGGATATGGAAGCCCCAAATGTGAGGGGAGGAAACAGGGGCGAAAATTAATAGGCGAAGCATCCCAGTTTCCCTCCTGATTTTCTTTCCCCTAGTTATGCTATACTCTCGATGTGGTTTTGTGGTGGATTGTTAATCAGAAAATGAGGTAAATCTTATGAAAACAATAGAGGCTCCTGATTACTATCTCAGCTGAATTGACAACTACTGGAGACAGTTTAGGATGCATTTTCAATCGTCTAAGAAAATACTCTAAAAGTATATAGATGCCAGACAGGTTGAAAATATCGAGGAAAAAACCTTTTGAGAATTTGCGGGAATACAAGAACAGAAATCAATGAAGCCAGGTAAGAAGCGAGCCCAATCCCACTTACAGTGACTGGGACCAATATACCGAGTATTCCCTGGACTGGTACTGAAAGGTACAAGCCAAAACAAGGAAGTTGAGCATATCAAACGCCGGTCGCTGGAGCCCTCTCCAGGCACAAGTCACCTGGCTTAATAGAAATATTTTTTCGATCATTATAGAGGTCTAGATGAAACCAATCTTATATTTCTTTATGGCAATACTGCTGTTGCTATTTGCTTATGTTGTGTTCCGTCTCATCGTCCGACATGACTATATTGCTCGAGGTCGGTTAAGCATGCTCGCATCAGGTCTACAACTCATGGTCTTTCTCATGTTTTTCAGTTTTCCATACCTGTTCAATCCGCCAGCGTGGGGATGGTTTTGGATAGCAAACCCGTCAATACCCAAAGGTCTACATTTCGCGGGACTCTTGCTGGTGTGTATTGGCATAATCGGTTCGTTTGGAACGATGGCTTGGTTCGGTATCAAACGAGCGTTCGGCATGTCTGTCGATGGATTAAAGAAAGCAGGTCCTTATAAGATAAGCAGGAATCCACAGATCCTTGGAGGATACCTATTGGTCATTGGAACCTCACTGCAATGGCCATCCCTGTACATGTTTGGTTGGATCCTCATGTACGCTATCATTGCTCACTGGATGATCCTGAGCGAGGAATCGCATCTACTACAAATATTTGGTGAGGAGTACAAAGTATTTTGCTCGGAAGTACCGAGGTACCTGCTTCCAAAGAAGAAAAAAGCAGAGCTTCCGCATAATAAGACGAGATCATAAGTACATCTGTCCGTTAAAGCACGAGTCAGGCAACTAATTGCACTACTTTTACGAAAAAGAAAATAGCTGAAAGATTAGATAAAAGTATACCCTCAAATGGGTAGACGAATTCCAATACTGGGGACTGAACGCCTGATCATCCTTGGAAGGACGATGGATGATTTAAAAGCAATCAAATAAGCCTTTGATCTGATACCACCTAATGAAATAAGACGGCAATGGTTACATTAGACCGAATTGGGATATGAAATGTATTCAATGCTGAAACACCCACATTACAGGGAACGCGCAGTCATTCACATAGAAACCATGAAGATGATTGGAACGGTGGGTGTTGTATCCTATTCATACACATTCAACAAGATTGAAGCATCCAGACCAACACCGAATATAATTAGATCCAGTGAGGCAGGATTGTTCTAGGAAGAATAAACTTGTAAAATCTTCAAAATCCCTATCTCCGCCGCAAGCGGACGGAGTATTACGGAATTTTGCCCCTACGGGTACAGATTTTGTTTAAGCCTGGAATCCACATAACAAGCTACGAGGTATTCGGCAAGAATAAAATGTATTTACTTGATTTCGCGAATTAAGATTTTGGATAATCAACCCGTTGGGCGACGGGCAGAACCACCAGGGAAACTATAGTATGACAAGAGCACAGTGTATCGTACACAGGAATAATAAACTACTGATGGCCCAGCATCACCTCAACGACAAAACATGGTGGTGTTTACCAGGAGGCAGTGTTGAACTAGGTGAAACACCTGCAGAAGCTGCGCTACGAGAACTTCGAGAAGAATGTTGTGTTGACGGAGTCATCCTGCGCGAAACCAGTCGCTGGACCTACCTGGATGAAGACGAAACTTTTACTTTCCTCGTTGACATAGGCGACCAAACTCCATCGCTGGGTCAAGATCCGGAGGCCGCAACAGGGAAACAGGAATTAGCCTTGTTCGATGTACAGTGGCTTTGTTTGTCCGAAATCCCCGAACGAGACCGAACTTTTCTATGGGCAGCAGGTCTTCTGGGTGTAGCGGGGTTCTGGGCTGAGGTATCTGACTGGGGAATACAAATAGTCTTACAGGATAGCACTTCAGCAGCAGGTTAGGCCCACTTTGGGTGACGAACAAAGCGAGCAACTGGCATAATCGGGATTATATCTGCATATAATTTGAAACTTATTGCTCAATCTCCGACCTGCCCTTCTCCATCAGTCCGCAGAAGGATCGCGTCGTATGAACGTCCGTTGATAAGTTGTATCAAACCAGCCACCAGGCACCCTCCGTCCTCGAGTTCAATCAAAGCCATGACACCGTAAACTGTATTTGGATCAAGCAAGGATTGCCTCCACAGAATATTACCGTGTTCGTCAGTGCGGCTGAGAAGGACACCATTTGCAATTGCGCCAATCTGATACGTTCCATCACTGAGGCGAATCATGGAAGTGGCATAATCATCAAAGGACGGATCGCCGAAGGAATTCTCCCATTCCAGTTCACCAGTCGAGGTGCAATGAGCGAGCCATGTATCTACCTGATTAGGTGAGCTGCTCATCGAGAAACCGGCAAGGAGGAATCCACCATCCTCAGTCTGGGCGACCTGAGAAGCATACTGCCAGCCAGGGAGTTCATAGCGATGTGCCCATTGGAGGTTGCCAGCAGATCCAAGTTTCACCAATTCGCCATCTTCCTCGACATTCACAGCGAGAACGAGATCGCCTTCCGGAGTCTCAAGAGCATCCAACACGAGTTCTTCTCCTGGTCTTTCTGCGGTGTATTCCCAAATGGTATCGCCATCCTGGGATACGCGAATAGCATATTCATCCCTGCCTCCCCCGTTAGATTCCGTTAGTCCGTAGAGAAGGAGTTCCCCGTTCGACAGGCCCAGCATCCCGTATGGCCACTCTCTGCCTGCTCCGCCGTATGTTTCGAACCATTCCTCGGTGCCATCTGCGGTGATTTTGAGAAGGAAAAAATCCCGGTCGCCAGCGCCGTAGGAGTCCGTTTCGCCGAAGATGTAATAACCTCCATCATCAGCCAGCACAACCGAAAGCGCCTGTTCGTATCCATCCCCACCCCAGGTTCGTTCCCAGATCACATCACCATCGAGGGTCAATTTCATGAAGAGGGCGTCTCCCGAATATAGCGGCTGGTGTAAATGGTTCGTTGCGCCGACGGCAAGGATGTTTCCATCTTGCGTGAGAGTTATATCGAAGAATGCACCATAGCCGGCTCCTTCAAAGGATTTTATCCATGTATTCGTATGAACTGGTGATATAGAGGTCATGGTCGGCATAGTTGTCGGTGTGACCGGCGTGGCAGTCCTAACTGTGGTACAGCTAACAGACAGAACAAGAAAAATAATTAAGATATTCCGTCTCAGCTTGAACATAGACTCTCCTTTTTCTAGCTGCCTGGGTACCATGCCACCTAACGGTAGCATAACCAGCGAGGCGGGGGTGGCTCTTAAGTAACTTTGCGCTAAACCCAACTTGAGCGAATCGCGTCGCTTGCCCTCGAGTCGCAGCCCCGTCTGGGTTGATGCAGGATTGTGCAGCTCCTGGCTTGATAATCAACGGTATCTTATGCATCTTTTACCATTCGAAGAAATTCATACTCACCATCATTTGTTTTGTGTTTGTAAACCCCATCGGATTTGAAGCCTATCTTCTTATAAATCCTAATTGCTCTTTGATTAAATAAGGCTACACTCAAACTGAAATGATCAGGACTAAACCTCTTTTTTGCGAATTTGAGACCAGCTTCAACGAATTCTTCACCTAATCCTTTGCCTGTGAGATCAGGCCTTAATCCTAACCCAATGATCACACCACTCTTTTCTTGCTCGAAGCAAAAGAACCCTATCAACTCATTAGATTCATTAACAACCCCGAAGTACTTATCTACCCAGTTGCGAGGATTTTGCAGTTCTTCAAGATCTTCAATATCCTGATCCATATCGTAGAACGCATAAATTCCTTCATAATGCCAATTCGCAATTTTGTCAGCGTAATTTTCGT
>CAZTJD010000083.1:0-18395 GCA_964613985.1 uncultured Anaerolineales bacterium | reverse complement strand
TTCTGATCGATGCAAGTTCTATTCCATCTTATTCACTATGACTCAGTACTAGAAGATAGGTTAGTAGAGGATGAGAGGAACCATACAAATGGCTTCATGTTATTAAAATTATAGCTAGATGAAAAACAATGGCTACGGTTATTAATGATTTCAATTCTTGATAAACTTCTCACAAAGAGAATCTATCTTTAGAAGATTACTTAAAGAGAGTGGATTATATTTGACCAGGTTGATAAGGAACTCGCAATAGAAATTGTTCCATAGCGTTCATAACACCCTGAGGCTGTTCCAACATAACCATATGTCCTGCTTTTGGAATCAGTTCAATATCGGCACCTGTTATGTTTTTGTGGAGATATTGGGAATATCTTGGAGGTGTCATTTCATCTTCCTGACCACAAATAATCAGGGTAGGTGATTTAAGAAGTGATAATGAATCAATTACATCAAAGTGGTCACAAGCGATTAAATCCCCACATAAAACCAACGGACGTATTTTTTCCATCCGCTTTTGTATAAGAGAAACAAGCCGTGGGTTTGCGTATTTGCTAATTGATTTCGACATGATCATCGACAATGCAGTTGGAAAGGTTTGAGGATCCCCTGTGTTTAACAGAATGGTAGGATGAACTCTCAAACGTGCACCTGTGCTGATCAAAATTAGGCCGAGAACATATTCCTTGTATTCCAGAGCCAGGGTGAGAGCAACCGCCCCACCCATTGAATGTCCAACAAAAACTGCTCGGCGTAGTTTAATCGTTTGCATCCAGGTGAGGATTTTTTCTGCATAATAATGGATATCTTGTAATCCATGACCTTCTGATTTTCCATGACCCGGCAGGTCTAGAGCGTAAACTCGAAATCCCTGTAGACGACGAATCTCCGTTGGCCAAAACAAGTGGTTACCCCCCGCACCATGGATTAAAACAATAGGAATCAGGCTACTACTCCCCTTCTTCGACAAATGGTAATAAATGTGTGAATCAATGGGCATTTTCTCTTATAAATATGTGAATACTAGCTGATAATTCTCAGTTTCAACCTCCACGATGTAATCTGTCGTTGGCTTCTTCGGAAAGGGGGAAAATAACTTTAATAACTGTGCCACTGCCAATCGTGGAATTGATTGAAAAGACACCGTTAATAAGTTCAGTACGTTCACGCATATTGATCATGCCTAAACTGTCGCCGCTTGCATAATACATATTCGTTGAATCAACATCAAAGCCGATTCCATCATCCTGGATCTCAAGCGCGGCGATTTCATTTTGGATAGCTTTTAAGCGTACCCAAATATGTTCTGCTTTTGCATATTTCCTGGCATTGTTCACTGCTTCTTCTACAATAGCAAATAACACACCTTGTTTTCCGATTTCTAAATCTTCTTCAATCTTTTTGTCAATATCCAGGATGATGATTTGATCAAAGGTTTCTTCCATTTTTTCTGCCATGGCATCCAGAGCAGCTGTCAAACCTTGTGATTCTAAAACCAGAGGACGCAAAGTAAAGAGCATATGGCGAATTTCTTTTGTTGTTCTACGCGCGAAGTCCTCAATTTTATAAAGTTCTTCAGCGGCTGCTTTCGGGTCTCGTTCAAGCAAGCGACGGGCAAAATTTATCCTCATTGCAACCACTGCTACGGATTGTGTAGGTCCATCATGAAGATCACGTGCAAGTTTCTTGCGCGCCTCGTCTTGAATCTCTATCATGCGTTCTTTTTCTTGTTCTAGATCTCTATACAATCTGGCATTTTGAATTGCAACCATGGCCTGGTTACTAATCAAATCAAGCACCTCATATCGTTCAGGTGTAAAGAAATCTGGGTCAGGATGGCAGTGTATTAATACTCCATAGGTGTCCAAACCCTGTCTTAAAGGGAAAGAATAAGCTGACTTACAAGTCTGAAAGGCTTGGATTTTACTTAACTCCGGATCTTTCGAAATCCTTTTAGTAATTAAAGTCCCCCCTTCATCAACGGTTTTCTTCAAGATCCCTTCATGAGCGGGAAATATATTTCTCAAGTCTGTCCGAGTCAAACGTCGGGATGCCGCAATCTGAAGTGACGGTTCTGGTGTTTCATTTTGGGTGAATAGAAAAACAACACTGACCAGTCCCTCAACGGTGTTTTCGGATGAGGATAAAGCGAAAGTACTGAGATCAAGGACAATGTCCAGAACTCGTTGATAACTCAGAGTGGTTGTGAGATTTGTTAGTAATTTATAAATTTCAAGTAAACGTTCGCTGTGAAGATATTTGTGATCATTGTTTGCCTTCACTTGTGGAGCCTCTTTTATTATTTCTTTGTGAGGGTATTTCTTAGTTTTAATATTTCTGAAGTGAGAGAATATTGCGAAAAATGAGAAACCCAGAAAAGTACTTCCCAAACTTACGAGTAATAGTAAAAGCCATTCATAGTGAGAAAAAGGGGAAATCAATTTATGCCTCCAAAATTCGTTCTTTTGTGCAAATAATTTCTAATCAATCCTTTTATCATTATGAAGACAATTCGGCATTTATATGATTTTCAGTTTTCCATGCTTTAGGAGTGTCCTTTGCACGCAATTAGGCTTTTGGGACTTGGTAGTCTCGACCTAGGAAGTAAAAGTTACTTCTCTTCGCTTAGAGAGACAATCCTAATAATGAGATTTGACAGACCAATAGGTATTGTTACCCTGTTCTTTTAAACGAGATACAGAGGTTAGTGCAACCTTCGAATTGGTCTTTCAAAAGATAGAAATTCCTTAAATAGAATAAAGACCTGGGCGAAAAATTTGAATTTTTGAATTAAGTTCTGTTTGTATTGATAAGATTGAACTTGTGTTACCTGGAATCAATTATGTAAAAGTGAACGGGTTACGATTTCAGGAAGAAAGGACGAATAGATAAAAATGCTTGTTAAAAGTATTGATCGGTATAACCTGCACAGTTATTATAACAAAGCAGATTAGAACTTATTCCTGATTCGAGGAAAAACACCTTTCAAATCAGTAATTAATATCATAAAGGGGAATTATAAAAATCTTGAATGACCGAACAGGAAAATCACGACTTACAGGATGAAGTAGGGACTATCCTTGAAAAATACATAGAAGGTATTTACTTATTTTGATAATGACACAAAAATCTCTGATATGGAAATCACTACTGCGAAGATTTCTTTAGATAACTGAATAATATAGATTTTATAGAATGGATTGCTCGCGCACGATGACTTATTTGGTTTTTTTTATCCAACGATAATTCCGCCATTGTGTAACCTATGCCATTCACTTGGAAGATCGAGTCATAGCCGAATCCATGATCCCCCCGTTCAATGGGGATTATTTTGCCAGTGCATATTCCTTCTGCATGATACGTTTCCCCTTCAGGATCACGTATCGCCACCACACATTTAAACTGGGCTCGCCAGGGTTTTGGATATGACAATAATTTTCCGAGCAAATACATTCTGCGATCCGCGTCTGTTGCTCCTGGTTTTTTTGAGTATCTAGCGGAAAAAATGCCAGGCTCTCCACCTAATGCATCAACCTCAAGGCCTGTATCATCGGCAAGGGCTAACATTCCTGAAGCTTCAGCATAAGCAATAGCTTTCTTAGCGGCATTTTCCAGGTAATCTTGTCCATTTTCTTCAATTTTAAGATTTAGACCTAACTGCTCGGGGGTGAATAACTCCAGGTCTAAATATGATAATAGGGCTTGGATTTCTTTTTGTTTGCCCTTGTTTTGTGTTGCGATAAGTAATTTAACCATGTGAGTTACCTCTCAGGATATTTTTCTTGAAAATCGACAATTAAGATCAGATTAATTTGCGTGTTTGACCTTCGAATTATGGAGTGATATAATCCTTCACCTGTGTGCAACCATTTATCATTGATGTGGGTTTCTCATCAAAGATAATTATCAAGGCTAAAAGTTCCTGTTTGCTTAAACAAAATGAAAATAAATTCATCGCCTTTGTTTGTAAATGTGGGCTTTATCGCTAAAGAAAGTATAGGGTACAGTCGAGAATTCCTTTTTAAATTTCCATCGGTTGTGCTTAAACCAGATTTCCAGGTACAAAATTTAGAGGGAAAGATTATTATCTCCAGAACCAGTGAAGGGTTGCTTACCCGTGGCAAGTTTCGGGCAATAGTTGATGCAATATGTGGACGGTGTTTAACTAATTTTGATTTAGGATTGGAGACCAACTTTACTGAACTGATAACCTTTGCATCTCATGTTAAAGAAGATACAGAAATGATCTATCCAGAAGATGGTCAGATCGATTTTACTCCAGTTGTTGGCGAATACTTAATGCTAGAGATTCCGATTAATCCACTATGTAAGGTTAATTGTAAAGGGTTGTGTCCAGTATGCGGAAACAATCTTAATGTAGAAAAATGCGAGCATAGTGAAGAGTCCATTGACCCTCGACTCGAAATCTTAAAATCTCTCCTTGATGAAGAATAATTGATAATGCCCTGTCAATGGACAATAACCAACAATACAAACCAGAACCTTCGCTCTTGACAAATCAACTACGACCGAATAGACTTATTTTATTGCAAGGATGTAATAAAATTCAATGGAAATCTCAGCTTGGTTGATCCTATTGGTTGCTATCATGGTCATGTCAGGGATGATGCAAAATACCTGGCAAAGGGCAGCCTATATGGTTGAATAATAACATTGATTTCATTCCATTAATAATGAATACAGGCTGTCCAAGAAAGGGCAGCCTTTTTTTCGTTTTATGTTCGATGTAGACTAAAGGTAATCCTGATATTCTGTCTGAGGAGGATATTTCCATGTCAAAAAATATACTTATCGCAATTGCCTGGCCTTATGCCAATTCTGAAATTCACGTCGGCAACATAACTGGATCTCATTTACCTGGCGATATTGTTGCCCGTTATCATCGACTCAGAGGAAATAAGGTGTTGATGGTTTCTGGGACTGATTCTCATGGAACACCTGTGACTCTCAGGTCAGATGAATCATCTGCCTCGCCGGAGGAAATCTATAAGGAATATCATCATGGATTCCTTGATCTCTTTCAGAAATTAGGAATACACTATGACCTTTTTACAACGACCCATACCGAGAATCATTTTAAAGTATCCCAAAGTATGTTTCTAGCATTAAAAGAAAATGGATTTTTAGAAGCAAAAGAGACATTACAGTGGTTTTCCTTAACCTCCAACCGGTTTTTACCAGACCGCTATATTGAGGGCACCTGTTATTTTTGCGGATATGAAGAGGCACGATCAGATCAATGCGATAATTGCGGAAATGTCTTGGACCCGGAAAAATTACTAAATCCCCGCTCAAAACTTGATGGTTCTACACCGGAGCTTCGTCTAACTAATCATTACTATCTTGAGCTGTCCAAGTTGGAACCAAGGGTCATTGAATTCTTAAAGTCGCGTCAAGACTATATGCGCGACACAGTAATCGGAGAATCGCTGAGAAAAATCCAAGCAGAAGGTTTGAAACCTCGCTCAATTACGCGTGATCTTGATTGGGGAATTCCAGTTCCAGAAGAAGGTTGGGAGGGGAAGTGCCTTTATGTGTGGTTTGAAGCAGTAATTGGCTATCTCTCCGCGCCAGTTGAATGGGCAATGATCAATAAGGATCGAGATGCTTGGCGTGATTGGTGGATAAACCCGGATGCACAACCTTTTTACTTTATTGGAAAGGATAATATCTTCTTTCACGCCACCTTTTGGCCTGCAGAATTGATAGGCGCAGGCGAGTGTTTCATGAAAATCTTTGCCGAGGAGGATGGGCTCCTTCTGAGATTGCCATATGATGTCCCTGCAAACCAGTTTATGAATCTAGAAGGACAAAAAATATCCGGTTCTAGAGGGTGGGCAGTGTGGGGGAGGGATTTCTTATCTCGATACGACCCAGACCCTTTACGATATTACCTCACTGTGAACATGCCAGAGAACCGTGATACAGATTGGAGTTGGTATGAATTTGTCGCTAAAAACAATAACGAATTGGTGGCAACCTGGGGTAACCTAGCCAATCGGGTGTTGTCTTTTGCGTATAAACATTGGGATGGTGTAGTTCCAACTCCTGGGCAGTTAACTTCTGAAGATAAGGAAATCATCTCAAAAGTTGAGAATGGTTTTGATGAGATCAGTTCACTCTATGATCAAGTTAAATTAAGGGCTGCCCTTAATGAGACCATGCGTCTGGCAAGTGAATGTAATAGGTATCTTGATTATGCGTCTCCATGGAAGGAGATCAAAACCGATAAAGAGAGAGCAGGTACAATAATTTTTACTGCAATACGGGTGATTGACTCATTGAAAGTCATGTTTTCTCCCGTTTTATCTTTTTCAAGTGAACAGCTGAACACCAGCCTTGGGTATGAACGACCTCTTTTTGGTGACCAGGTTGTGGAAGAGAGAACCGATAATTTGGGGAAGCACGATGTTCTGCGATATCTACCAGGTAATGCATCTGGTGTTTGGGAACCCAGTCGAATTGCACCGGGACAAAAGTTGTTAAAACCAGAGCCACTATATAAAAAGCTGGATGAAAAGATTGTAGAAAAAGAGCTTGAAAGATTAGGATAATGACTCTGGTTTTTTACAAATCTTTTCTAGGATTTAACGGGTTAATATAAACATCGGGGCTGTCTAAATTCAGTGGTAGACAGCCCTTTTGATTTTCTCTGATTAAAATATTTAATCACTACTACAGGCAATTTATTCGAGTTTTGTAGGTGCTTTATCCCATTATTTTTATCGCGAAGATATAGAGGAAAGAGGTTCTCTCAAGTTAATAGAGGGGAAATTGCCGGAAAATCTTAGAACGATATTTCGAAATTTCTCTTCCTTTAATACTCCAATTGGACCTCCTTGATTGACGTAAACTAAGGTGCATCGTTGTTGTAGAACCAATTATATGCATAATAGCCTGTGGAAGTGCTTTCAAGGCGGATAGCAATTTTATTACTTCCTTGCAGGAAATCCGGGATCAGGTATTTGGTATCAGACAGATTTCCTGACGCATCGGTCGTGACAGTCTCTACAATAGCTCCAGCAATTCCCTTTGTCCACATCCAGTTCATCCGAACAATGAATGTAGTATTAGGTGGAAAATTGTGTTCATCGATGGTCACTGATGTTGCTTCATCAACAGCTGTAATGAAGAAGTAAGGATAACTGCTATAGGTTCCAGAAGGTGGAGAACCTTCGGGGGTTCCGATAAGATGTAGGTTGGCATCTGCGTTGTAGAACCAGTTATAAACGTAGTATCCGGTAGAAGGGCTTTGTAAGCGAATAGCTATTTGGGAATAACCTTGCAAGGCGGTAGGGATCTTAAATGTTTTGGTGATTCTGCCGGAAGTCGTAGTTGAGACTGTAGCGACATGGATCCCATTTATGCCTCGCGTACCCATCGCCCCCATCGTAACATTGTAAGTATCATTCAAATGGAGATTATCTGTTTGAATGGTAACCAGGTTATTTTGATCAACAGCCTTAATCACAAAAGTTGGGATTACAATGGCGGTTGATGACGAAGATTGCGCAGCAAAAACAGTAATTCCCGGTATAGTCATTAGTACAATAATGATAAGTAGTCTAAAAGTGTTTTTCATAACTTCCTCCTAGAATTGTTCCTGAATTCTTGTTTACTTAAATTTACTACATTTTCTCAGTAAATGGTTTTTTACTTTTGGTCTATGTCAATAACCATTCTCAGGAAATTCCGACATTAAGATGGGAATGTTTCGTCTCACGCAGTATGGCGGACTTAAATCAGATGAATGACAGTTGATTAAGAATAGGATACTAGATAATTGTTCGAAAATCAAGCAAATGGTTCTCTGAAGAGAGAAGTTTACATTTTTCAACCTTGCTTGATAGTTGGGTAGCATTGGCTATAAAAATATTCTTTCTTAAACGAAAGGGAATATCGATGAATCACTGCTATTTAGAAGATACCATTTTGGTGGATTAGGTTTAAAGATGAGCTGAAAAGTCTGATTTTTGTGATTCATGACCAGAATGTGATATTCTGCTTCAGTTTGCCAGTGCCTTCCAATTGAAATCACCTTATATCTTTGATTTTTCCAAGTGAAATATATAGGGATGATGTCTCCATTGGTGTCAAAACATGCAGTTACCTCGATTTCTTCCATGTTCATCCTTTGAGAATGTCCACAAGCAATTGCAAAGCAGCCTCAGCAGATAGGATTTTGTTGCCAATTCGATCTTGGTCCCAAGTGAACTGCCGAGTCTCTTCTTTGTTGCAACTGTTGATCCCCACCCAGGTATATCCTACAGGTTTTTTAGGGGTTCCGCCACCAGGTCCGGCGATTCCGGTTACCGATAACCCGATATCTGCAGCGAAAGTACGGCGTACGCCAATAGCCATCTCCAAAGCCACTTCCTTGCTAACAGCACCGTATTTTTCCAGGCTGGACCATTGAACCCCTAACAAGCGGACTTTGGCTTCATAAGCATAGGCTGTAACACTGCCCATGTAATAAGTTGATGAACCTGGTATGTTTGTTATTCGGTGCCCAACCAAACCTCCAGTGCAAGATTCTGCTACTGCTAACCGCAATCCATGTTTGCGTAATTCTTCTGCTGCGATAATTTCTAAGGTATCATTGATCAAGTATTCCTTCATGTTTTCTTTTTTGTTAGTGCCTCCGTTTGGTATAACTGGCGTTCGCGTATCATTCGCTTGAGGAATGATGGTGTATTTAATACTCTTTCCAAAATGTAGGTTGTGTAAAATTGAATGAGGTTTTCGATTTCTGTGTTAACCTCTTGCATGATATGTGCCTTAAGAGCTTCCTTATAACTACTACGTTGAAAATGACGTAAGTAGCGCAAGGCGTCTTTCGAAATTTTATGAGCTTCAGGCGAACGGTGTCCGCAGTTTGGGCATAGAACCCCTCCTTGCAAGGGAGAGATAAATTGATCCTCGGCCAAGATTATTTTCTCACATTGAGCACAATTGAAAAGGTGAGGTCGGTATCCAGCAAAATCTAAAAGGCGAATCTCGAAGTAGTGGATTACGATTTTTGGATCGTCCCCACGATTTAACCTAACCAGTGTGTTCACCAGGAGCTGGTATAGTTTCCGGTTTTCTCCTTCTTCATATGTAAAGCTGGATAGCAGTTCAATAATGTAAAAGCCATAACCAAGATTAACCAGGTCATTTTTTATTGTAAGGAAGGTATCGATTGCTTCTGCCTGTGTCAGAATATAGAGATCTCTACCACGTGCCAATAATATGTTGACTCTTGTGAAAGGTTCAAGGTGTCCAGCTTTTCGTGAGTGTGGCTTACGAACACCTTTAGCAATTGCTTGGACTTTGCCTAATTCGCGAGTAAAAAGGGTAAGTAAGCGATCGGTTTCTCCCCACTCTTTATATTTAAGTACCACTCCCTCTACCCGCAATGATCGTTCTTTACTAGTCATAGCAATTCAACAAGAAACCATAAATCATTTGATAATAAACCATCACATAAATACTTCGAATGAGAATTAGTATCTGAAATCTCTCATTTATCAATACCTACATTTCTTTCTTTTTACCTCCATTGGATTTCTTCTCACAACCTTACCTTACATAAATTGGATTGCTAAAAATCCAACCACGGCGTTTTCTTCGGTAAACCCTGTACGCTTCAACCCTGTAAACTCCTGGTTCTGAGGTAGTATAGGATGCATCCTCCCGATCAGTCCAGGTCTGAATGATCATACCATTTTTTATCAGGTGGCATTCTGCCTTATGTGGGAGATGGATTTGAAGCGTAACACTTTGGTTTGTTGAGATTTCATCACCCATCCAAATCGATTGTCCTAATCCTTGGGTGGTAAAGCGGAAGCCTCTCGTAGGAGCTGGTAAATCGTACCCTATGAACGCGTGACCGTTTCTGAATGCATCCAATACGACTCTTCGATCATGTACTTGATTTCCTGAAAAAGCCTCAGCGGTAAGTATGTGGGTATTGACTGCCCGAAAATGGAATTCATAGGGGAAAAGAACTCGCTTTAATGGTCCCAGGCTAGCATGGAGTGCGTGGGCGTCAGACCCTCCAACCGCGACGACACGCTGTCCCGTTTTCGTGAGCTCGTCCCATTTTTGGAGGACTTCTGGAAATGGACCATGTCCGATTGTTTTCGGGGTGTAAGCATATTTGATTGCACTTAATTTATTCTTGAGTAAACCTTTAAACTCTGACATGGCATTCCATAATTCAATGCCTGTGAAACCCTTTATGTCCCAATCTACCCATGATAGATCTGGTTCATTGAAATTTAATGCTTCTGGATCTACGGGATGGGCGATGAATGTTAGCCCACCAAGTTCACCCACTTTGTTGATCAACTTTTGAGGGTCTTCTGCGATTGATGACATCTCTCTATCTACCCCAAAGATCAATAAATGGTTTTTTTGGGGGTCTCTATTTTGGTCATGGACTTCTTCCCCTACCAGTAAGAGGACTTTTTTATCCTTATCGGTAAAATAGCCTTCCTGTCCTTTTACCCAGACATTGTGATCTGTAGTGATGATAACATCGACACCGGCATAAATAGCAGCCATAGCGACATCCTCATGGCTACCTGTGCCATCCGAATGGCGGGTGTGCATATGAAGATTGACAATATATTCAAACATATTTTTTCAATGGACCAAGTGGTTAGTATAAATTCAAATCGGTTTATGTTAATGTATTTAGGGAGATAGATATAATTCAGTTTTTTTGTTTATCAAGCAATAATTAAGGCTGTATTTTGAGGTCGGTTTGACTAATATTCTTTCAATGGTATAATCCAGCCCTGTGTAAGGGATAGCTAATGCCCTTCATTTTACATCTGGAGGCTAATTGTGGAAGTATATTTAGACATTGCTTTGATTATAACTTCAATTGCTTTGATTGCGAGTGTAATCCTGCAAAGCAAAGGTGCTGGTTTAGGTGGTCTTACTGGTGGTGATACGGGGGGAATATTCACTGCTCGTCGCGGTATCGAAAAAGTGCTCTTTCGAATTACGATTGGACTGAGCTTTGTGTTCTTTTTCCTCGCGATCATGACCGTCATTTTCACCGGGTAAAATCACTCTTTAGGTGTGAATTCATGGGGTAATGGGAATGCCCTATTGTTTTTTATGGAATTCTTTGCGCTTTTTTTTCCTTCATATCGATAATGTTAAAACGCTTACGCTGGCAGCTGCTGATTGTTTTTTTAGCCTTGGTTACGATCGGTTTATTGCTTTCGGGACAGAAGCCAGTAGCAGTACAGATATTTGAGCCAGAACCTGTGATTGGAGGGATTTATACCGAGGGATTGGTTGGCTCATTTTCTCGTTTAAATCCTCTGCTGGATACAAACAATCCAGCAGATCAAGATATTGACCGACTCATCTACAGCAGTTTGATTCGTTATGATGATCGAGGTGTACCGCAAGCAGAAGTGGCAGAATCTTGGGGAATATCAAGGGACGCAACTGTTTATAATTTTTCCTTGAGAACTGATGTCTTGTGGCACGATGGTCAACCTGTGACCAGTGAGGATGTATTATTTACAATAGATTTTATGCGTAGTCCAGATCTGCCCACACCGGAGGATGTTCGCGCCATGTGGGAAGATATAGACGTGATTGCTTTAGATGATTTTACAATCCAATTTCGCCTACCTGAACCTTTTACACCTTTCCTGGATTACCTGACTTTTGGAATATTACCGGCACATTATTTTAATGGAATTTCGCCAGCCAGCTTGGTTGACGACCCTTTCAATTTGTCTCCAGTGGGGTGTGGGCCTTACAGTTTTAACCGATTCATTGTAAACGATGGAGAAATTCAAGGCGTTTCCCTGATTGCATTCGATGAGTATTATGGAAACCGCGCCTATATTGATGAAATTATCTTCCGTTATTATCCTGATGATACAGAAGCTCTAAAAGCCTACCGCATGGGAGATGTACAGGGAATCAGCAAGATCACGAAAAATACACTTGAAGAGGCGTTCAAAGAAGAAAATCTGAACCTGTATTCTAGCAGGCTCCCTGAACTGATGATAATCTTCTTTAATTTAGACAATCCTCAGACCCCATTTTTCCAGGATACCAATCTTAGGCGAGCACTACTGATGGGCATTCACCGTCAATGGATCATCGACCGCATCCTAGAAGGGCAAGCTGTCATCGCCGATGGACCCGTATTCCCAAATACATGGGCATATTATGAAGGGATCAGCCATGTTGATTTCGATCCTGATCAAGCCGAAAAGATAATAAGAGAGGTGGGTTACACTATTCCTGCAGAGGGTGGAGATGTGCGTGTTAACGAGGATGTCTCTTTTCGTTTTACCTTGCTCTATCCTGAAGGCGAACCCTATAAAAGCATCGCTGAAATTATCCGAGAGAATTGGGCAGCTCTTGGTGTCGGTGTGACCTTGAAAGCAGTCCCTTATGAAAGTCTGATCAGTGATTACCTGGATCCTCGATTATACGAAGCAGCACTCGTAGATATAAATTTTTCTCGATCTCCAGACCCAGACCCTTATCCATTCTGGCACCAGAACCAGGCGAATAATGGTCAAAACTATGGCATGTGGAATGATCGTCAGGCAAGTGAGTACCTGGAGCAGGCACGTATTATTGTAGATCCAGCTGAACGGACTCGGCTTTACAGAAATTTCCAGGTACGATTTATCAATGAGCTTCCAGCCTTACCGCTATTTTACCCAATATACACTTTCGGGGTGAGCTCTGAAGTCGAAGGCATCCGCATTGGTCCATTATTGGAGCCAGGGGATAGATTTAGTCATATCACTGAGTGGTTTTTATTCTCCGAACGTATTGTCACAGAGGAGTAAAAAAGATAATTCATCCAATAAAAACTTCCGGCATTTTCCTTGCCGGAAGTTTTGTTGAATGTGTTTGAAATTTGATCTTCTTGTTTTTTTTAACAACAGTGCGGGGTATGAATATTTTGAACCTGGCTTATTCATTAAACAAAGAATCTTGAAGTTTAAGTAGTGTCGTCTCTAATACATCAAGATCCGATTGTGCTGCATAAGGATCTTCATCTAGCTCTTCCATTACCAAGTCTAGTCGCTGTTTTAAATCACTGAAAACTCCTCGCTGTTCTGTTTCAAGCAGTTCTCCGATTGTATTTAGGGTCCTGGATGTCTGGTTAAGGGTGATTCGTACCTGAGCGTTGTTTCCTTCTTTTAATATAAGTCGTGCATTGGCGACATCGACCCGGGCATCTAATATAGCAATGTGTAATTTCAAGTCCTGGTTTTCAGCTAGAATTTCGTCGTTTTTGACTTTCAAAGGTTGCAGGCTTGAAATCTCAGCTTGCAGATCTGCGATCTGATTTTCCAATTCAGTGATATTTTCATTCCTAGCTGATAACTCAGCCTCGAACTGGTTGGAAGCATTTTTTGCTTCCCGGACTGTCGGACGATAAAATAGGAAAATTCCAGCGAGGAGACCTAATCCGAAAATAATCAGCACACCCATCGTCCACCGTATTCCATGACGAAAGACGCGTCGAAACTTACCGTCTGCTTCTTCGGATGGTTTCAATTGTTCAGGAGCAGACTCCACTTCAGTTACCTCATCTGTCATACCAATTTCGGTTGTTGTAATATCTTCGACAACTTCTTCTTTCGGAAAGTCTTTTCCACCTGGTGCAGTAAGTGATGTCTCTCCTTGCGGGAGTATTCGTTCTTCCTCTTCGCTGGAAGATTCCCTCTCAACAAGAACATCTGGTTGTTCCGTTAGTTCATCCTTGTTATTATCATCCTCTGGATTTAGATCATTGTACGTATTATTTTGCATCTCTTGTTCCTTTCACGAAAAAAATTGGTGTGCAAAATTTCTTTTAGTTTGAAGTCTTGTAGAACCAGATTGTGTTTTAAGTGTGATTTTTAAGGTTCTTTCGTCGGTGTTGGGGTCGGAGTCAATTCAATCTCGTTCTCGACCTCCTGAGTTGTTTCACCTTTGGGTGAAGGTTGCTCCTCCGGAATACCTTTAAGCAGCATTTGCCATGCTACTTCAAGATCTTCATCAGCTAAATCGGGCGACTCGCTGATATTCTCAATAGCTAAAATTAACCTCAGTGAAATATCATCTAGGATCACTGCCTGCTCAGTATTAAACTCCGGCCGTAAATTTTTTAATATTTCTATGGCAGCCTGTAGATCATTTTTTGCTAGACCAATGTTTTCTTGGCCAATCGATACTCTAGCTCTGGTGATCAGTTCCATTACTTTTAGCAATTCTATTTCCTGGCGTAAGATAGCAGTTGTTTCCAATGCTTCCAGTTGTGTGTTTAATTTGTTAATTTCTTCTTGGTTATTTTTTAGTGTGTTTTCAAAATCAGCAAATTGCCCATTAAATTCTGATTCAATTATTGGAACCTGTGTCAATAATATTGAAATTGATGAATCAAGATTTTCGATGGTGGCCTCAAAAGATTCCATCTTTTCTAGAGTTGTTTCTTGATTTGCAAGTTTTTCCTCAATTGCTGCCAGCTGCGCTTCCAACTCACTGATCGACTGAGTCAGATTATCTTGATGGATTTCAAAAGAACCGATCCTGTTTTGGAAATCTCCCAGTCTATCTGACATTTTTTTGTCGGAGGTTTCTATTTGGGTCTGGATGGCCGTGATTTTGCTGCTGTTAACTTTAACATCCTTTAACAAATATTCATTAATTAGGATAGGACCACCGAGGTAGATTGCGACACCAATGGCAGCAATGATTACAACAACCAATAGGAATCGGAAAACAAACCAAGCCAGGTTTTTAAAGGCCAGCCACATTTGTCTGCCAAAGGAGGGTTTTTGGGGAACTTGGTTTTCTGTATTCATGGTTATGGCACCTCTTGTGGTTCTTCAGTAAGGGTATTTAGTAAATCCCCTAGGCCATTTAAAAATGTTTGGAAACGCTCAGCGCTGTCCGCGAATTCAGCGACTTGATCTTTAATCCCCTGTAATTCTTCAGTCATAGCTGCCATATCTGAGGTTAATTGTTCAGCTTCAAGTTCAACTTTGTCTATCCTGCCACTTAGGCTTTCTATGTTATCCATCCGTGATCTCAACCCGTCAAGATCTTCATTTAAAAGCTTGAGTTCGGTATTACTCGACCCGATTTGATTGAGCATATCTTGTGTTTGGTCTATTGAAGTATATCGTAAACTGTTGTTGAGGCTGCCAAGGATCCCCAGACTTAATAGAACCGCCAGAATAAAAGACGCAAAGCTGCAAACCGCAGCAATCAGAAATGCATTACCCCAGGTGAGTGGCTTGGATTTCTTCTCCATACTCTCTTCAACACTTGTCTGCTCTTTTACTGGAACGATAGCTTTCTCTCTCGAGATGATGTTTTCAGGATGTTCCGGCGGCTCAGCAACTCCTTCTACCATTGGTGATTGAACCTCTGGCTCGGATGCTTCCCCTCCTTCAAGTTCTGATTCATCCCAGGAAGGAAGGGATTCATCTTTTATTGCACCTTCTAGAACCGAAGAATCTCCCGCAATTTCCTTGTCTTCAGGGGCTGTTTCTGTTTCAGATCTAAGATAGATAACCTCCTCTTCAACCTGGGCATCTACATCTGCGATTGCAACCACGGGTTTCAGACGCCCGAATAAGGACGGTCCCACTCCGCTTACCTTCAACAAGTCTTCTATCTTCTTATAAGGTCGGTTGGCAATGATCCGGTCTGCCATTGCAGGTCCGATTCCTGGCAAACTCGACAATTCTTCGGTTTTAGCGGTGTTCAGGTTCACAATCTTTGTCATCATTCACTCCTTGATTAAGTTTAGCTCGAAGTGTTGTTGAATACCAATAATGGATAATTACTCCTCCTTATTATATCAAGTGAATGAGAGCTTTTTATCACTGATTTGGGAGAATATATTTATTTAGAAAAATCTTCATTTATTTTTCCCAGGATCTTTTGGACTAACATGTTGTTCTGAAATAAATTTCAATCTGGTTAAACCTAGATGACCAGATGAGCTCACCTGGTCGTCTAAGCCGTTGTTATGCTTGTAAATAGTAGTGTTTTCTTCAAACACACATCACTATTATCAAATTATTTTGTCTTCACCTTGATTGATATTGGAAGTGCTTCTTCAACCTTAGGTAATCGTAGGATAAGCAACCCATTTTCCAATCCGGCGTTCGCCTTCTCTGCATCAAGTTTTGTGTCAAATTGGAAGTTTCTGTGGAATGTACCAACAGGTCGCTCTTTTCGCAAGTAATTAATATTATCTTCTTTTTTCTTGAACTCGCCGTGAATATCAACTGTATTGTTCACGATCTCAATATCAATTTCTTCAGCGGTCAAACCGGGCAGGGTTGCATATATCACGAATGCGTCTTTTTCGTCCGTGATATCCATTGGTACATGAACATCTGAATTGATATTTCCGATATTTCTAGCGATCTGATCGCCAGGAACGTTGTGTCTGTTCACGGCACGACGGTATGGGGTCAAATACATTGTCATCATTCAATTTTCTCCTGATATTGTTTTT
Organism: uncultured Anaerolineales bacterium; assembly: GCA_964613985.1. Taxonomy (GTDB): domain Bacteria; phylum Chloroflexota; class Anaerolineae; order Anaerolineales; family UBA11858; genus CAZTJD01. The sequence goes on along the minus strand of CAZTJD010000083.1, from coordinate 1,879 downwards.
CTAAACTCCTGTAGAATGACCCTATTTTACAGGGCATTTGTAAGAAAAAAGAAGATAGAATATCAGAAATTTGTTAGCGTATGGTTTGAATGATATTAGATTTTTGGGTAATTATTATCAAATTTGGAGAGTCCGAGTCGAATGGTGTATAGTCGAAATCTCCATAAATGGCGTGAACCTCTAAACCTGATGATTGGATCTCAAAAAGATATTGATTCCTGGTAGTGAGGTTGTGGCTGGTTTGTATTTCAAGGCGTTTCACATTCCCGTCCGGGTACAATTGATCATAATACCAAAAAAAACTTGCGTGTTCTGCATCCCTCACGATCTGATAACTCACTTGAACCGGATTTGTTGTTTTCGGATGGGGGAAAAACATTTCGAATTCTGGCTCAACTGTCGTAGTCAGGTTGTGAAGGGTTTCAGGATTAGGAACACTAACTGCAAAAACCCCACCATCTGATAGATGATGGCGAATACAGTCCAATAATGAGCTGCGTGCTGAAAGCTCAAGAGTAGAATAGGTATTACAGGGCAAGATAATAAGCGGGAATTGTTTCTGAAACTGAAAACTGGTCATATCCGCTAGGACGGAATATATTTTCCCTTTTCCTCCGGATATGGACTCATTTTTAAGTTGAAGCAGCATTCCTGAATCGTTATCTATGCCATAGCAGGTATAACCCGCATTTGCTAGTTGGATCAAGACTCTTCCAGGACCACAACCCAACTCCAGGATCGGATCTCCTTGCATTCGAGCCAGGTCTAACCAAAACGGGATGTCTTCTATGTATTCGCGGTGATGTGCCTGGTAAAGCTGAGGAAAACAAGAATCTTTTAAATTATCCCAAAGGGGATGACTGGAAGACATGAATTCTCCTTGACGTTTGATGGGTATTCGAATTATACTCTCAGCCGCCGGGGTGTAGCGCAGTTGGGAGCGCGCTGCGTTTGGGACGCAGAGGTCGGCGGTTCAAGTCCGCCCACCCCGACTAAAGACGTTGGAATGGTAACTCTGCATTCCGACGTTTTTTCTATATTGATGTGAAGGTCTTCGTAATCTTTTAATATTTCTGCAGCCCAGGTGAGTTGCCAATACGAAACAATCACCGATCATTGAATCAAACAAGTTTCCGTTTAGTGCATCCGGAATCCGGTTGAATTTTATTTTCTAGAAGTCGAAAAGATCTGGTGTGTTTGGATAACCTCAATACCCATTCAACTGTTATTTTTTTAAAGGTATTTTCAAATCAACAAGCGTGGTACCTGATTAAGAAACAGGAGTTTTTCTACACGCTTGATCATATCAGTACGTTGGACATAAGCGAAGTTGTATATCTGTTCTCACCGAGCAGTGTTTAGAACATAAGTTGGGTGGCAATGAAGTCATGGCAAACGAAGTCCACACCTGGGAATCTGAACGGAACCTTGCCTGATCAATCATCGTTTGGCGTCTCACGATGCTGCTTGCCAGGTTTATACTGAAGAAATTGTGTCTCGCGAGGGGAGTGCATTAATTTCAAAATGAAGATTATTGTAATCATCTACACATGCGAAACCAATAAGTTTACTTTCTTTATACCAAAGTCGAGTTGTAGCTCTCACTGATGGCAGCAGCATGGTTTCTTTAAGATCAACTATCGTCGATTCGCATGACAGGGATTTGATAAAAGCTCGAATCGACTGAATATCGGGCTCGTCCTGAAGCATTGAACTCATAATTTTTGTGTTCATATTGTTTGATTGGATAGTTTTTTTCCACCTAACTCTGAATTACCCTGACTATTGTTATAGGGCATAAGTATATTGTATGTAAACGATTTAGTACTTAGATTCAACTCATAAGTGCAACGATGATGAGGTCAAAAGAGGCAAGCTG
>CAZTJD010000082.1:0-18608 GCA_964613985.1 uncultured Anaerolineales bacterium | reverse complement strand
TTCAATGGTATTTTCTCATATATTACCTGGTTGCACTTGAGACTTGAATCCAAGGTATTTATTTTTATGATTTTACAATAAATAATCTCCGTCGAAAGTAGGAATTAGATTCACTATTATTGGGGATGATGATTGTGCAATCCTGGTGAATAATCAAATCACATTTCAACCTACTCTGGGTTATATATATTTTTTTATTTATGGAAGGCCATTTGAAAATTGACAAAGAGGAAAAAACATCCTACCTATTCTGATTATCCGTATTATGGAAAAACCATGGTAAAAATTCGTGTGATGATTATAAGTTCCAGTCTGGGGAAAAATATTTCCAAGAAGTTTAATTCGAATACTATCCATTCAACTATTATGCTGTTATTGTCGTTTTCTATGTTATTTGGTTGCCAAGCTAATCCTGAAGGATTGGGATTACTGCCAAATGATCGAGATCATGAACAACAAGTCGGCAAAATGATATCATTCGAAGGAATTAGCTTTACCTATCCTTCCTCGCTTGCGGAAGGTGCAAGAGGGAATAACGTTCCTGCAAATGTTGATACATCAGGTTTTTTGTATGATAACATGCCAGAGCATTTGCGTTTTGATTTCGCCAGCTCATATATTACCCGGAAGCCTTTTAAAGTTTTCCAATATAACTGGGTCCCCTGGATTAAATTTGAAGTCCCTGAGCACCTGGATATTGGACCACAGATTTTTGTCCTCCCCATTACTGATTATGCCCGTATCAATCCAATGGTTAGTGAAAAGGTTAAAAAGTTAAAGTGCCTTTTGGATCAGAATTTCTTGCCAGGGGGTGATGCATATCCAGTTTTGCCGACCTTTAATAGTACTCAGGATTTCAGCGTTCAAGCAATTGAAATAAAATTTCAGAATGGTCGAGGGTTGCGTTTTATCACCCGTTATTCGCAAGAGACGAAACCAGTTATCAATCCCCAGGTTTTTTATTCGTTCCAGGGATTGACCGATGATAATAGACTCTATATTGCAGCTTTTTTCCCCCTTTATATTTCGATCTTACCAGATCAAATCGAGGTTGACGATTGGGAAAATTTCAATCAAGGATACCAAGATTATCTGGCAAATATTACCACTAGACTTGAGAAGCTTACCCCAGGTGATTTTGAACCAGATTTATATTCTATGGATGCTTTGATAGAGTCCTTGTCAGTCCGATAATATTAGGCTATGCATTAGATCGTTTCGTTCCAATGTTAACCCGTAATCGATCACTTCCTTATTCCATCATCCTTCTCCTTTGGTTTTTCGTTGTAGTTCTACTCGGATGTGGACCTGGGAAAACCAAATCTGGCAGTGGGTTAGATTTCACAGGGAGAGAACCATTGGATTTCCCCGAAATCACTGCTGGCGTTGGGCATACATGCATGCTTACAAACAGCGGTAGAGTTGAATGCTGGGGATCGAATCAATTTGGTCAGCTAGGCGGGGATCAAGGAGCGTTTACTCTCTTGGCGCATTCACCAGATTCAAGTGCACAAAACCATTCGAGCTGGGTTAAAACGAATGTTCGTGGTCTTCCTCGGAAAGTGACTGCAATTGCCGCTGGCTTTTACCATACTTGTGCACTCGATGTCAACGGAGGGGTTTATTGTTGGGGGTTAAATAATCTTGGACAATTAGGAGATGGTACGATCATCCAAAGAGACAAGGCGGTCGGAGTGATGGGGCTAGAAAGTGGTGTCACCTTAATCGAAGCTGGAGCAATGCATACCTGTGCTTTGTTGGAAAATGGCGGTGTTAAATGTTGGGGGGATAACAGTGAAGGTCAGCTAGGGAATGGGACTACGCTAAATAGTCCAAAACCGGTCGATGTTCTTAATCTTCCTGAATCAATTCGGCAATTGAGTGCTGGAGTTGTTTTTACCTGTGCGCTTACCCAGGAGGGAAAACTTTTCTGCTGGGGGAATGGGCAGAATGGAAGATTTGGAAACAAATTTGTAGAGAGTTATCTGACCCTAATTAAGGTAAAAGATCTTAAGGAGCTGCTTGTGGTAATTACGGCGGGGGATTATCACCTTTGTGGAAGAACAGACGCTAATGATGCAATATGTTGGGGGGCTCTTTCTAGCGAATTGTATTTTAGCCCTAAAAATCCAGTAGTGGTGAATGGCATTCCCGAAGGTGTTGCACTATTGGTTGCCGGAAGTGGTTTTACTTGCAGTTTGACAACGACGGATAATGTCAAATGTTGGGGGGATAATTATTTCGGTCAATTGGGAAATGGCACAAATCTCGGTAGTTGGGATGCAGTCATTGCAATGAATTTAACGGCTAATGTTTTGAGGATTGGTTCAGGTTCTGCTCATGCTTGCGCATTGTTATTCGATGGTGATGTGTTATGCTGGGGCGATTGCTCTGCTGGGCAATGTGGAGACAGTTCAATATCCTGGAATTGGAATATCTATACCAATCATAAATACCACTTCTCGCTTGATTACCCACCTATTTTTAAAGTTCTCGAAATACCTGACACGAATTTTCCTTCCAAAATAGACCAGGTTTTATTTGCCAGACCTGATTTCCAACCTTCACAAAGTGGTGCAAGAGCAGAAATTAGCATGATAATTACTCGAGAGAATCCTTCTTCAAAATGGGAATCTCATTATTTTACGAATTATAAAAAGGAATGGGTACAACTGAAAAACACTAAAGCAGTAAAAATCACGGGTATCAACATGGAAAGCCAGGAAAATGAGATTGTTATGATTATTCAAGGAGAAGATTATTTCATACAAAGCATCCCAAATAACAATCCTGAATCATTCCAATTTTTTGATCAAGTGATGTATACATTCAATATTGATTTTTAGAATTAAGAAGAATTTATATTACGGTTTCTTTTCGCCTTGATGATTTTGCGAGTCATACGACAGGAAAAACTATCCCTGAATCCCTCAAATGAATTGCCGTAGGACACCCCGAACTGATTATTACCTATCTAGGAAAATGAGATTATTTCATGGTTGGGAATAGGAAAATACGTGCTCATTGTTTCCCATAACAATGACTAGCCAGGATTGATCAAGCAGGTTTTTAGAATTCTGGATCAAGATACACCTCGACCTATATTTCCTACGGGATTCCGTTGATATTTTTTCTGGTGATCTTTCCTCTTGTGGGATACACAATTTATCACAAACAGGTTGAAAGACTACTGGTGGTAATGAAACAATAATTTGTTAATTTCTTGTCATTAGAATAGAAATTAGAGATTTTTTTTCCTATTAGTGGGAACATTTATTTTTCACTTAAGACCATATTATCCCTTGTCCCCCAATTCAAACCTTGTACATCCCCCACTTCTTTAATTAGTTTAAAGAGCGATAATTTCAGCTTTTCTGGGTTACCCGTTGTCATGAATTTTAACTGACCATATAATTTCTTTTGGTTGAGGAGTTTTCTTGCTGCTAAAACTCTTCTGGCTTGTCTGGCAACTGCTGGGGCGGGATCAATGACTTCCACCTGGGGACCTACAATTTCCTCGATCAACGGGATCACGAAAGGATAATGGGTGCAACCTATTACCACTCGGTCAACGCCTTGTTCAAGCATAGGCGTTAAGGCTTTATGTAGAATGTGACGCGTTTTTGGTGAGACCAGCTCGCCTTTTTCGATCTGGCTTACCAATCCGGGACATGTGTCTTGTAACACATCAATCCCATTAGCAAATCGAGAGACAACAGATGTATATAGTTCTCCCTGGAATGTAGCAGGCGTAGCCAGGACGCCTACCACACCACTTTTTGTGCTTTCTGCGGCGGGTTTGATTGCCGGTTCCATCCCTACAAAGGGGATTTTAGGGAAAGTTGCCCGCAGATGATATAGTGCTGCTGCTGAAGCAGTATTGCAGGCAACGATGATGATTTTTGCTCCCCTGGCGAGTAGATACCGGCTGATCCCTTCGGAAAAAACTCTCACCTGCTGAATTGGACGACGACCATAGGGGACATGCGCTTGGTCAGCAAGGTAAAGGATATTTTCGTTAGGCAACTGTTGCTGAATCGCCCGCAGGACAGAAAGACCGCCAACACCTGAATCAAAAATCCCGATCGGGTAAACACTCACTGCGCAGCTGCCTTCACAAAAGACTGAAATAAGGCTCTCATTTGGGTATGAGCGGTCAGCCATTCCGGATGCCATTGAACCGCCAGGCCAAAACTATAATCCTTAAGTTCTACTCCTTCAACCAGGCCATCAGAGGCGTGGACAGTGGGCTTGAGATCTTTTGCCAAGCAAGCAATCCCCTGGTGATGCATACTATTAACCATTATTCTTGACTCTTCCAAGATCTCCCCCAGAGAAGAACCGGGTTCAATGAACACTTCATGAGCTAAATAATCCCGCGGATTGCTGTTAATGTGGGAATGGCAAAGTGCGTTGTTGAGTTGATCTGGGAGATGTGTATATAAAGTACCCCCCAAAGCTACGTTAACCACCTGGATGCCGCGGCAGATGCCTAGAAAGGGCAGGCCTTTTTCGATCACATCTCGGACCAGCTGTATTTCTACTCTGTCCCTGTCATGGTCGACAAAGTTCACCTCAGGATGAGGTTCCGCACCAAAACGGTCTGGTGCTACGTCACCACCACCGCTAAAGAGAATGCCATCAAGATGGAGGAGGAGATGTTTAACAAGGTTTTCCTGAAGTCCCAATGGGATCAGTACGGGAAGACCACCCGCTTGTGAAATTGCCTGCACGTAAGCTTCAGGCAGGGAGAAGAGAGGAAATCCTTCTTCATGGGTTTGACGATAGGTGGTGATTCCGATTAAAGGTGAGGACATTAAGCCTCCGAGGATCATATTAGATTAAGAAACAAACCCGAATATTTTAATTGCTGCAAATTTTTTTCTATTCCAATCAGGCGAATCGATCTTTCAACTTTTGATAATATAACTTAGTGAAGGACAGTGAGTTAATCGCGACATGAAACGCTTCGTTTTTTAAAAGATTTTTTCGAAAATTGCTAAAACGTTGTTTGTTAGTGTATTCTTTGTTAAAAATAATTTCTTCCGTGGCTTATCCTCAGTAAGGGAATGAACATTGCTATGGAAGTAACGTTCATAAATCTTCTATGTTTTACCTGGCTATCCTGTAATGTTTAAAGGCGATAAAAGGAATACTTCTTCTAGTCAGCATAATTTCTATTATTTTACTTCAGTTAAACAAAAGCAAAGAGCGCAGCTTTGTGTGCTGCGCCTTCGTTTTTTAATGTTTCCTTGGATCGAATCTTACCGGTAAATACTGTCTGTCACGGAAAAGCTACAGGGGAGTTGAATGAAGAAATCCCTAGACGATGTATTCACCATAAATTGGGTATTATTTGAATTTCTTAATTGAATTTTTCCTTCAAACGGGCGCGTTTGCCAGTTCGTTCTCGCATGAAATATAGCTTAGAACGGCGTACATGTGCATGGCGATGGACAACTACCTTTTCGATGCGAGGTGAACGGGAGAGGAATGTTCGCTCAACGCCAATCCCGTTACTGGCAATGCGACGAACGGTAAAGTTGGTGTTGTTTCCACCTTTTCGTTGACGGATAACTGTGCCCTTGAATTCCTGAATTCGCTCGTTTGCCCCTTCTTGAATCCGCAAATAGACACTGACATTATCCCCAATTCGTAATACTGGGACATTGGGATGTTCGGGTGCTTCAACAGATTTTAATAACTCGTTCATTTGGCTTACCTTAAATTAGCATTATGGCTTGTGATTTTTTAATAGCCGGGTTTATTATTTCATTGACGAAACAAAGCCGCCCTCGGCGGCGGTCGGGTATTATACCACGTTGACCAGGTTTTGAGAAGAAAATTATCAAAGTCACGATTTTATGGTCTTTAGATAAGGTTGCGCAAGAATGAGAGCTGCCAGGCTCTTTGAATCCAGGATCTTGCCAGATCTGGCAGTATCAAGGACATGTTGGACGGGTTGTTTTATAACAGTTAAGAACTCATCGGCATCTGCTGGCAGGGTTGAGGGAACCAGGTCTTGTGCCAGGTAAACATGCATAAATTCGGTCGAATAACCGGGTGTCATGAAGAATTCGCCAATCTTGATTAAGCTCCCTGCAGCCATTCCGATCTCCTCTTGGATCTCACGATTGGCACATGCATCTGGCTCTTCTCCATCCTCCAACGTACCTGCTGGGAGTTCTAAGATCTCCATACCTGCTGGGTGGCGATATTGTCGCACAAACCATATTTGTCCTTTTGAATCAACAGGTAGAACTGTTACAGCACCCGCATGTACGACAATATCAAGGGTCGTTTTCGTTCCATTGGGTAACTGCACCTCATCTTGCCGGACATCAAAAGCTCGACCCCGGAACTTCCATTCTGAATTTAGGATTTGATAAACCATGTTTTAATCACCTTGTCATAAATTATTTCGAGTCATGCTTATCTGTAAGATTCCTCATCGCCTAATATTATCGGATCAGCAGTAAAGAGGCTACTAAGGAGAGTGATGGCTGATTCAAAAGTGGTAAAAGTACACCCATAATCCCGGTTTTTCTAATTGAGTTATCTTCTAATTGTATAAATCGCCCTGGTCCATTGGAGGAAGTTAACGTGTATAGGTAGGTGAGGTTTGTAACCTGCCAAGCCTGTTCCAGAGAATAAATTTAGGAGCAGTCTTGTAATTTAAACTGCTCCTAATTGTCCTATTGTCGTGTCTATTTTTATTAATCTATATGGTTAAGGAATATATAGAACCTGTCCAGGTTTAAGCGTGTAATCTCCACTCAAATCGTTCGCCGCCTCAATTGCTCGGGGGTCTACATCGCCAAACAAACAGGCAATCGAATTGATCGTATCCCCAGCAACTACAGTATATTCTGTGGGGTGATCCCGCAAGGCACGTTCCCCCACAAAACCATCCGCATCCTTAGGAATGGTGAGTTTTGTTCCCGGATATACGCTTGAGTTGTTGCCTAATCCATTGGCGTTAAGTAAGGCAGCAATATTGATGTCAAAACGTCGAGCGATACAATAGAGATGGTCGCCTTTTTGAATGACGTAGGTGTTGGGTACTTCGTAAGTCTCTGGAACATATGCAGGTTCTTCTTGACCCCCACCGGTTTCCTCGTCAATTTCTGCTGCGGTTTCTTGCTCAGGGGATGTTATTTCCTCTCCAGTGTCGGATTCCGCAGGTTCTTCGACCTGGGGTTCTTCGACTGATTCTTCCTCAACAACAGCCTCTCCCTGGCTTGGTGCTTCTTCAGCCTCCTCTCCCCCAGCTTCTTGGGCAGCAGCAGTTTGGGTAGCCATCTCTTCTAGTATACCCATAGGTGCTTCTGTACCCGAAACGTCCTCAGAAATCCCTGCTTCCTGTGCAGGTTCTGTAGAAGGCTGAGAGGCGCTTCTTGTACAGGCGACCAGACCGGATATTAAAAGAATCACCAAGATGAAAATCAAGCGCCGATTATTTTTCATAGAGATTACTCCTTCTCAAATTCCTGCTCAAAAGGCTTTTCAATTAAATAATAGTGACGCCTTTAGACAGGATTTTTCTCCTATTCCATCCAATATGATACTAGCATAATACACTTTCACCGTCAAGCAAAATGCTCTTGACCCTCAAGGTTAATATTGCAAGGTTTATGCCAATCCTCATTAAAATAAAAAATTCTCCCAGTCGTTTGGGAGAATTTCCTTGATACTATAGGGATTTAGTCTGCAGCAGCAACCGTGGTTGCATCAACGGTAGAAAGCTCTGACGGACGGAACTTATAGCCATAAACTAACAGACCTCGTTCATCACCATCGGTTCGTAATTTTCGGGTAACCATTTCAACCGGCATGCCAATTTTTAAGGGTTGTTCACCAAGATCGGTTAACTGAGCAGTGATCATCGGTCCCTCTTCTAACTTGACTAGGGCAACTGTGTAAGGGGCTGATTCACGATATCCAGCTGGAGCATTATAAACTGTTGTATATGAATAAACTTGACCACGCCCACTAAAAGTATAGGCTGTTTTTGCCTCGCCACCGCATTCCGGGCAGACATCTCGCGGTGGAAATATTTTTGCATCGCAATGGGGACAAATTTCCCCAACAAGTGCGTATCGTTGTTTTTTCAAACGCCAATGACGAGGTATTTCCATTTAATTCAATCTCCTTAGAGATACGATATCATGGTGGTTAAATTGCTTGTAGGATAGAGTTTAGTCAAAAAAACTATCAAGAACTATCAAAAGGACTTAAGAACCTATCAATACGGTGATAGTTTTTTAAGGGACCGATTCGAGGATATGAGTCACCACAGTAGATGCTGGTCCACCCAAGCACTGGACCATGCCTATTTTTGCATCAGGAACCTGGACTTCACCAGCATTATTACGGAGTTGATTAATAGCCTCGACAACCTGGTAAACACCTGTGGCTCCCCATGGATTGCCTCGAGCTTTCAACCCTCCAAAAGTTGAGATTGGCAGGGATCCCTGTAGGTTTATTGTTCCATTTTGGGCCAGTTTCCAGCCCTGGCCGCGTTGAGAAAAACCCGCAGCCTCAAGGGAAAGGACAGCATGGATACTGGTGGTGTCGCATAATTCAAAAAAATCGATCTGATCGAGGGTGATTCCAGCTTGGTAGATTGCTTTCTCTACTGAATATCGTGCCGCTTTAAAATCTAAAGGATCAGGTCGGTCATGTAATGCCAGGGTGTCTGTAGCCATGCTTGAAGCGGAGATTCGGACTTTTGGCCTTGTCCCATGTAAAGATTGGTCATGCGGAAGAAATTCTGGGCGGGTAATTAGGATTGCGGCAGCACCGTCTGCATCAGGGGCGGTATCGAATATGTTGAGTGGCTCACACGTCAGAGGGGCTTGATGGTATGAATCCGGTTTTAGTGGTACCTGAAACATTGCATTGGGATTACATGCACCATTTGCATGGGCATTGGCGGGAAATCCACTGAAAGCCTCTCTTGGTGCACCGGTTTCAAATAAATAACGCCGCATTAATAAGGCAGCTTGAGCAGTGGGGTTAACCCCATGGATAGCTTCAAAATCACTATCTAATGTTGCCGCGAGGGCTTCATCCACCTCTTCGCTGACCTTATCAGTGATTTTCTCTACACCGACCACCATCGCCACATCCACGAAACCAGACTTCACTGCCAGATAACCAGCACGTACCGCGGCGCCTCCGGAAGCCCCTGCGGCTTCAACCGTGGTGGCTTCTATACCCCGTAACCCGGCAAAATCTGCCAGTAATGCCCCTAGATGCGCCTGTCCGGATACCATTGGCGCAAGCAAGTTGCTCACAAATAAGGCATCTGGTCGCAATCCCGTTGCGTCTTGCATGGCATCTTCCATAGCATTGAACGCAAGTTCTCTTAACGAAATATCCCAATGCTCTCCGACCGGTGTTTGACCAATGCCAGTGATGAGGATGTCAGTATTTATCATTTGCTCGTCGAATTCCTTAATCTACCCTTTTATCTTATTCATCCGTAGAAAAAATTTACAAGAGCGTTATTATTCAATGGATAGTAAATCCAGCTTTTGGACTTTCCAATAAGCATTGGTTGGATTAAAAATTATTTCATTACGAGCTTATCACGCATCCGGGCATAGGTGGCATAGTCAATCTCTGTTCGACGAGTGATATATCGTTGCGTTAGGGGTGCCAGGTTGCGTCGTTCATTGATTTTCTCTGTAACTTGAATGCCAAAAGCATCTGAACCTGCGCCTGACCCAAAAGATACCATTAGAATCCGGTCCCCAGGTTGAGCTACATCCAGAATTCCCGTTAGACCGATTATCGCTGCGCCTGAATAGGTGTTGCCTATAACTGGTACCAGTAAACCAGGTGTGATTTGGTCTTTATTAAAACCTAAGATTCTAGCTACTCTTGTGGGGAACTTAGTATTGGGTTGATGGAAGACAGCATACGTGTAATCAGAAGCTGTCGTATTCGACGCTTCCATATAAGTCTTAGCAGCCGTAGTGATATGCTTAAAGTACGCTGGTTCTCCGGTAAAACGCTGACCGTGCTCGGGATACTTTTGGTATTCCCTTCGCCAGAAGTCTGGCGTGTCGGTAACATAGGAGTACGTGCTCTCAATGATTGCCAAAGATTCATCAGCGGGACCTAGCAGGAAAGCTGCCCCTCCTGCTGCTGCTGTATACTCCAGGGCATCTCCAGGTTTACCCTGTGCTGTATCCATGCCAATCGTAAGAGCATATCGTGCCATATTGGAACCTACCAGACCGATCGCCGCTACCATGGCTTCCGTTCCGGCTTTACAGGCAAATTCCCAGTCGGCTGCTTGGGTGTTGGGAACGATTCCTAAAGCTTCAGCTACGATGGTAGAGGTAGGTTTGACTGCGTAAGGATGGGATTCAGAACCCACCCAGACTGCCCGGATTTCCTTTGGATCAATCCTTGCTCGCATCAAGGCGTTTCGAGCAGCTTCAATGGACATTGTAGCAACATCCTCATCGAATCCTGGTACAGATTTCTCTTCAATAGGCGTTCCTCCATATCCGCTTGTCCAGATTCGAGATACTTCTCTTGCGGGAAGACGGTAACGGGGAACATAAGCTCCATATCCAACGATTCCTACCGGATGAGTGGGTTTAAGAAGTGGGGTGTTGATCATTGTTTTTTACTCCACGAAAGGGAAAATGAAACAAGGAATAAGTGCTCAGTGGTCAGTGACTAAGGGTACATGGTTTGAATTTACGGTTGGGAGATTAAGGATAACTTGTTTGGCTTATTCCCGTACGAACTTTATTTCCCTTTTTATACTCTCCTCCATTCAGATAAAATTTCTGTAGCCCGGTCGATCCGCACAGTATTTTCAGCAACTAGCTGTTTCGCCAGGCGAGAGATTTCATCATTTTCAGCACCAGCGGCAATGGCAACTTGTTGAGCATGCAGGTTCATGTGACCGCGTTGAATGCCTTCAGTTGCTAAAGCACGAAGAGCTGCCAAGTTTTGAGCCAACCCGACGGAAACGATGATTTCTGCCAGCTGACTGGCATGTTTTACTCCCATCAATTTCAGGTTTGCTTTTACAGCGGGGTGAACTTTGGTCGCTCCACCCACAATACCCACTGCCATGGGCATCTCCAACGAGCCTGCCAGGTTGCCTTCCTGATCCACTTCCCAAATGCTGAGAGATGTGTAGCGCCCTTTCCGGGCAGCATAGGCGTGGGCACCAGCTTCTACCGCCCGCCAATCGTTCCCCGTTGCGACGACAACTGCATCAACCCCATTCATAATCCCTTTGTTGTGGGTGGCAGCCCGGTATGGATCCGCTACAGCAAAAGCCCAAGCAGCGATGATGCCATCCCGAACCTCTTCCGCGCTGTATTTGCCGAAAGCGAGAGAGTCAAGCGGAATCGTGCAGTTTGCTCTTGCCAGTCGCCGATCAGCCAGGTTCGAGAGAATGCGGAGGTGGACTCGTCCACCTGTGATCGCCTCAACCTGGGGTGTCAATCGCTCACAGGCTGTGTTTACGGCATTGGCGCCCATGGCATCACGTACATCATAAATGAGATGGACGACTAGGAAAGCACCGATAGGCGAGTCTTCCATAATCCTTACTTCCAGATCTTTAGGCCCTCCTCCTAGCTGATTTAAAATTGGATCGATTTGCGAAATTTCACCTAGCAGCAAGTCTTTATTTTCCAATAGGGCCAAACGAGCGTGATAAACATCATCAACCTCTAATACCTGAAGCTGCCCAATCATCTCGGGTGGGTCACATTCTGCGAAAAAGCCACGTCCATCCCGGGCAAGTTTTGCCATAAATGAAGCACCGGCAACCACAGAAGGCTCCTCCACGACCATTGGGATGAGCACTTCTCGACCGTTTACCATAAAATTTAAAGCTATTCCTAAAGGGAGAGGGTAGATTCCCAGGACGTTCTCGATCATATGTTGTGACTGGTTAACCGAAAGACTTGTTTCACCGCTAAGGATACAAAGCTCTTCAGGGGTTAACCATCCTCTCCGAATCAACTCAGCCCCCCTCTCATCCAGAGACAAGTTATAAAATCCGGGTATACGAGATCGATCCTGGGAAAATCTCATCGTTTATCCTAGTTGATTGCGTCTTTATCCAGTCGCAGAAATATAAACATTATGTTTGTTTGTGTTTGTTGACACCAAGGACATTCTATAAGGAATTTCTGGCAAAAACTATCAAAAATGACAAATTGGGGTAAAATAGGGGTGGTGAGGAACTCTATATGGAAATATTGACCAGAGAGCAATTGGAGGAACGGCTTGCTGCTTTACATCGTGCCAGTTTGGAGTTAGTGCGCGATCTTTCGAGGAATACAGTACTTGAGCGGATTATAAACCTGGCTCGAGAACAAGCCAGAGCGCGCTATGCAGCTCTCGGCATGGTGGATGAAAAAGGGGAGTTAGTGAAATTTATTCCAATTGGCATGGCTGATGAAGAAGTCCAGCGAATGACTCATCCCCCAAGAGGGTTGGGATTGATTGGTGCCATTCGAGAGGAAATGAAGACCATTCGGGTAGCTTCAATCTTGGAAGACTCCCGCAGTGTCGGATTTCCGGAACACCATCCACATATGGGTTCATTTTTGGGAGTACCCATCATCTCTGGCAACCGCTTACTGGGACAAATTTACCTGACTGACAAAGAAAATGGTACCGAGTTCACGGAAGAAGACGAGCGAGTCATTGAGACACTGGCTGCCTATGCTGCGGTAGCCATTGAGAACGCCCGGTTATATGAAAGTGTTGTCAATCGCGATAAAAAGTTGGCCATGCGAAATCAGGACCTTTCCCTGTTGAATGACTTGGCAAAAACGCTTGCGGGGAGTACTGAGGTGGAGGAAATTCTAGATGAGACCTTGAGTCGGGTGATCGATTATATGGGTGTTGAGGCGGGCGAGATTTTCTTGCGGGAAGAAGGGCGTAGAGAACTTCGTCTTGCTTCCCATCATGGCGAAGCTGAAGAAGCCTTCCTGACTCGAGACCGGTTGGAAGTGGGTGAATGTTTCGTTGGGCGTGTAGCGTTGCTTGGGCAAACCATGGTCAGTTCCTCCCTAGAGACGGATGTCCGTTTCTTACGAAGCGCCATCATTGAAGCTGGTTTCAGCTGTATGGCAAGCATTCCTTTGAAAGCTAGGCGTGTGGTTGTTGGGGTGATGAGCTTGGTTAGTAAAGGAGAACGCGAGTTCAGTGAAAGAGAACTGAACCTACTGGAAGCGATCGGCACCTGGGCTGGAACAGCTATTCAGAATGCCCGTTTACAGAACCAAGCCCGTAGGTTGGCGGTTTTGGAAGAGCGCGAGCGGATTGGAATGGATCTGCATGATGGGATTATCCAATCGATCTATGGAGTTGGATTGGCATTGGAATACGCCTATCTTTCGGTAGAGGAGAATCCTGCCTTGGCACGGGAAAAGATCGACCGCAGTATTGAAGACCTTAATGCTGCAATACGAGATATTCGTGCTTATGTGGCAGATTTGCGCCCAAGACAACTGCGCGACGAGCAACCTCTCCAGCAAGGAATTCAACGCTTGATTAATGATTTCAGGGCAGTATGCATGACACAACCAACCTTTACTACCACAGAAGACGGCTTACACGAACTTCCTAAGGAAAACAGCCTGACCCTGTTCCGAATATGCCAGGAGGCATTGGCTAATATCGCCAAACACGCTCATGCAGATACTGCAGACATTAACCTTTGGAGTACAGAAACCAAGGTATTATTAAAGATTGAAGACGATGGTCGCGGCTTTGATCCCATGAATATCAAGGAAGCCTTAGGACACGGTTTATCAAATATGCGCCGTCGTGCATATAAGGTGGGTGGCGAAGTAGAGATTGAATCCCGACCTGGCGTGGGCACAACCATCATGGCCTGGGTTCCGTGGGAGGAGATACCTCCCATGGATGAACAAGGAGAAGACAACCACAAATTTAACCCTTTTGAATAACAAGGGACCGCTTGATTTCATATTCCTTTTTTAATTGAGCCTGTTTTAATCAATGAATTCTCGAGAACGAGTGCAAACAGCATTGACTCATAGGGAACCAGATCGTGTTCCCCTCGATTTAGGCGCATCCCCCACTACTGGAATCCATGTCAGTGCTGTCTATCTGCTAAGACAGGCTTTGTGTCTAGATCCGCCTGGTACACCCGTAAAAGTAGTAGAACCTTATCAGCTGTTGGGTGAGGTAAAACCTGACCTGCTGGAGGTATTGGGGGTAGATGTGGTAGGTGTCGGCGGCTCAAAGACCATGTTTGGTTTCCCCAATGAGAATTGGAAACCCTGGAAAACCTTCGATGGAACCCCTGTGCTTGTACCGGAGGCCTTCAACACCGATCCTGAGCCCAATGGCGACATTCTGATGTATCCAGAAGGAGATAAGGCAGCAGCCCCCAGCGGTCGCATGCCAAAAGATGGGTTTTATTTTGATGCCATCATCCGCCAAGAAATTATTGATGAACAAAATCTGAACCCAGAGGATAACCTGGAGGAGTTCGAAAGCATCTCTGAAGAAGAATTAGCACATTTCTCCCGCGAGGTTGAGATAGTATATTACCAAACGGATAAAGCGATTTTAGCCAACTTTGGAGGTACTGCCTTTGGTGATATTGCTTTGGTTCCTGCGGTGCAGTTGAAGAATCCCAGAGGAATTCGCGATGTTGCAGAGTGGTATATAAGTACAATCACCAGACGGGATTATATTTGGGCGGTGTTTGAGGGACAATGTGCTGTTGCAATAGAGAATCTGCAGAAGATCCACGAAGTCGTTGGAGACAAGGTGACCGCAGTTTTTCTCACTGGTACAGATTTTGGCACTCAGAATGGTCCATTTATCTCACCAAGGGCTTACCGCGACTTGTTCCAACCATTCCACCAGCAGATCAACGATTGGGTTCACAAGCACACTACCTGGAAAACTTTCATACATTCCTGCGGGTCTGTTTTCAAGCTGATCCCGGATTTCATCGATTCTGGCTTTGATATCCTCAACCCGGTTCAGACTTCTGCAGCGGACATGTCCCCAGAGTTACTCAAGAAAGAATATGGAAAAGATATCGTTTTTTGGGGTGGTGGGATCGATACCCAAAACACTTTGCCCTTTGGTACTCCCCAGCAGATTCGACAACAGGTGCGAGAACGGATGACGATCTTTGGTCTGGATGGGGGCTTTGTCTTTAACACAATCCACAATATCCAGGTAGGTGTGCCTGAAGAAAATCTGGTGGCTTTGTTTGAGGCAGTTGATGATTTCCGATAGAATCAACGGATGAGACGGGAAAAGCCTTCTACTTTGCGATCAAAAGACAGGAAGAATTACGACTTTGAACTCTCGGTTTATTAGTGAGTGTTTTCCCCTTCTAAATTGTCTGACAATTATTTCAGCAGATTCATCCATGTTTTGACTTAAAATTATCTCAAGTCTGAATAACCTTTGCATGAAACCATGGGTCAAAGATAATGGTTGACCTCACAGTCTTGATGAAAATGCATTGTTACTCTTTGGTTGATTTTTTCTAACCTAAACCTTCCAAACTCCCATCACAGATCATATTAAGGATATTATTTGATCTTGTCCGGTTGAAATTTCCAACATTTTAAACCACATTTATTACAGATCCCAGAGCTGTTTTTGTCACATCGATTCGGCTTTGAAAAGCTTCTTTAAGGGAATCGATATGGGTTATGACCAGGATTTTTTCAAAGTCAGCTATAACTGTGTTGATAGCTTCAATAAGGCGCTGCCGTCCTATTTCATCCTGACTGCCGAAGCCCTCATCAATCACTAAGGTCTGCAACCGGGCACCTGCTCTTTGAGCAAGGATTTCTGAGAGAGCTAGTCGAATGGCAAAATTAACCCTGAACGCCTCTCCCCCAGAGAACATCTCATAATCCCGAACCCCAGCGCTATCACCAATTTGGATATCCAGGGTTTCCATCATATCTTGGCGTTTTTTATCCTTATATTCCCTCTGCGTGAGGAAACGAACGGACATACTACCTGCGCTTAAGCGATCCAGAATCTCATTTGCTTTGGATTCGATCTGTGGTAGAGCACTCTCGATCAGAAGAGCAGGAACACCATCCTTTCCAAAAGCGCGTTCTAAATGTTGATATTTTCCAACTTTTTTCGCGAGTGTTTCACGTTCTCTGGTGAATTTTTTTCCACGTGTCTTTAGGTCCTCCAAGACCATCACCTTCTGTCTTGCAGCACCCACTTCAAGCCTGAGTTGGTTTTCTTTTTCCTGGATATCGAGTAAATCGCGCTGAGCACTTCGAAGATCGGGTACTTGAGCTTCCGCTGAAGCAAGGCTGACTGCAGCCTGGTTATATTCAACACGTTGTTCGTTTATCTCGGCTTGCATTGTCTGGATCTGGGCTTTGATGTTTTCAATCTCATCCTCCAATGGCACTACTGTAGCTCGTGCGAGCTCAAGAGTACGATATTCCTCATCAGCAACTCGCATTTGTTTTTCAAGTCGGCGGATAGAGTCATGTTCAGCAGCGTCATAGCCGATTTCCTTAAGATCCGCATCGATCTGCGCCAGGGCTTTTCGGGCATCAATCGCAAAATTTTCCTCCTGTATGGTTCGATCCACTTCGAAAAGTCGTGGTACTCCTTCATTCTCCCAGGCTGAGTATTTGGTTTGGAGGTGATCGAGTTGGGTGTTGATTTTGTTGACCTGATCTTTTCTAACTAATAATACATCATCTAGGGGTGCCAGACTTTTAATTTGTTTCTTTAAGGAGATCACTTTCTTATCCGCCTGGTCAACAATATCCTGGTTCGCTCTATATTTGTCGCCAAGTGTCTTACCGATGACAGTTAAATTATCTACCAGGCTATTTCTTTCTTCCTGACTGAGAGGTTGACCGCAGACCGGACAGGCAGTACCTTCGACACTTTTGAGCTGCTCGATTCGCGATTTAAGCTCCTCCATTTCTGATCGCAGCCTAGGGTTTTCTGCCCTGGCATTGGCAAAGTTTTCTTGGGCGGTGATCAGTTCATTCTCCATCAATCGTCTTTTACCAATCTCGGACTGGATCTGAATGATCTCGGTTTCATAGCCTTTTATGGCTTCCTGAAGATTAGGAATGGACTTAAGCAAATCACCGAGTTCGGTCTCCTGCTTTTTGAGATCGGTAAGTTCCTGTGTTAACATTGCCCTTTCATACTCTATCGCCATCCGTGGTTCTTGGCGACGTTTTTCAGATTCGCGGAACTGTTCAGCAATATCGTCCCATTTGAATAATTCCTGCCGGTGTTTTATCCAGGACTGATATCTGGCAGAAATTTCAGCTTCATTACGTAGAACTTGTTGATGAGATTCCTTCTCAGTTTGTCGAGCAATCAAACGGCTGGAGAGTTCATCCTCTCGTTTTTCTGCGTTATTTAACCGCTGTGAAAGGGTATCAACGAGTTTTCTTTGCTCAATGAGGGTTGCGGTGATTTTTTTGATGTCTTCGAGTGTTTTTTCTTGGGCCGACCTAATTTTCGATACCGTTTGGAGGTCTGCCTGCAATTCTGCTAACCTTTTTTGGCGTGTTTTTTCTTCTGCCAACTCGTTATTAATCTCAGCCAATCGGCCGTCTAAAGAAAGAATTTCTGTTTCTAGCGACTTGCGATTTTCTACGGCACGTTTACGGTAAGTTTCCCAAACATCTAAGCCGAGGATGCTTGCCAGTATCCGCTTCCTATCACCCGGACGCTGTTGAGTAAACTGATCTGCTTTCCCCTGGAGGAAAAAGGATGCGTTGATAAAAGTCTCGTAATCCAATCTCAGCATTTCCTCTATTCTGGATTGGGTGGCACGTAAAGTTCGCTCGGTGAGCGTCTTCCAATTGCCTTGTCTTCCACCGTCTTCACTATACATCTTTTCTTTATCAAGGTTTGATGCGATTTGGAACTCGAGATTAACCGGTTTTCCTCTTGTATTTTCCCGGATCACTCTATAAGTATTCCCTTCGTAACGAAATGTAAGAGAGACTTCTGCGGTCTCAGAACGGGTATTGATCAGTGATTCATCCCGTTTCCGTGCCTGTCCGAAGAGTACCCAAGTGATGGCATCAAGGATGGATGATTTCCCGGCACCGTTCGGACCGGCGATACAGGCCAGGTTGAGTGAGGAAAAGTCGATCTCGACCGGTCCGCGATACGATAGAAAACCAGATATGATTAGTTTGGTAGGGATCATATGTAAGGATTTATGGTTTTAGATTGTTTGAAGATCAAGGATCATCGGATCATGATTCAGTCCGATTATAGTATATTTTGGTTTTGCAAATAAAAATTCCCTCCAATTTCACCCCCAATGAGATGATGGATATCTTTTAATGAACAGCTCTGTAATCAAAGCTTATCTCTATAGCAGCTTATAGATCAGGTTAAAAAATACCAAAAAACAATCGCGATAAGTGCTCCAATGACTGATGCAGAAAAATTGACTAAATCGTTATTCAGCCAATCCCAACCTCGGGTTTGGTAGGTTTCTGAACCACAAATATGATGGGGGTGGCGTTCAGTTTCCTTTTTGCAGGTGGGACATTCATAAATCGCTTGAACCGTAGCTCCTAGAAAAGAATCAAAGA
>CAZTJD010000081.1:0-18662 GCA_964613985.1 uncultured Anaerolineales bacterium | reverse complement strand
AGGATGTGGAACACGGAGCATTGCATCCAGGAGAGGGGTATTGCATCCAGGGGATCAGGACTAGCAATGCTGAGGATTGCATCCAGGATGTGGAACACGGAGGATTGCATCCAGGAGAGGGGTATTGCATCCAGGGGATTAGGACTAGCAATACTGAGGATTGCTTCCAGGATGTAGAACGCGGAGGATTGCATCCAGGAGAGGAATTACCGGTTTTGCTTCTTGGTGATGGTTTTCTTATCGGAATCGGAGCGAGATTTAGATATCTCGACTACATAGTAATTTTTATTTGAGGGATCATCTTCCTGTCAAGGATTCCGATAATGAGATATGGACCTTCGACCTCAACCACAAAAGGCGGGGATTGAAACCCGCCTTACATGGTATGGATTGGGGAACTGCTGAGGGTATTTTACTGGCTGGTCGGACAACAATCCCACGTGCGGCCTCAAACGGGAACTGGCTCTTCAGCAAATTCGAACTGGCTGTTGTAGATGGTTGCGTAAAAGCCTCCTTCATCCAGCAGGTCTTGATGTTTACCCTGCTCGACAATGTCCCCTTCGTTCATTACCAGGATCCAATCTGCATTGCGGATGGTTGAAAGGCGGTGGGCGATGATGAAACTTGTGCGGCCTTCCATTAATTTTTCCATTGCCTCCTGGATCATAACCTCTGTTCGAGTATCGACGGAACTGGTTGCCTCGTCCAGAATCAGCATGGTCGGATCGATCAGGATAGCCCTTGCGATCGTCAGGAGTTGTTTCTGTCCTTGAGAGATATTTGTTGCCTCTTCATTGAGCACCAGTTTATAACCTTCCGGCAGGGTTCGCACGAAGTGATCGACGTGAGCAGCTTTGGCGGCTTCAATCACATCTTCATCGCTTGCCCCAGTCCGTCCATAGCGGATATTCTCCATGATCGTGTCGTTATACAACCAGGTATCTTGCAGCACCATGCCAAACAGACAGCGCAGGTCCCCACGGCTGAAGTCCTTGACATTGTTGCCATCGATCCTGATTGCGCCTGAATCGACGTCATAGAAACGCATCAAGAGCTTCACAATCGTTGTCTTGCCAGCACCGGTCGGACCGACGATGGCGATCTTCTGTCCAGGTTTAATATCCACCGAAAAGTCTTTGATGATGACCTTGTCCGGGTTGTAACCAAAGCGGACATGATCGAAGACCACATATCCCTCGAGTTTTTCTAGCTGAACAGGATTTTCGATCTCGGCGATCTCTTCTTCCTCATTCAGGAATTCAAAGACGCGCTCCGCTGCTGCTGCTGTTTGTTGCAGGATGTTCGAGATGTTGGCAATCTGGGTGATCGGCTGGGTAAATGAGCGAACATACTGCAGAAAAGCCTGGATATTACCGACCGTGATCGCATTTTTGGTTGCCAGGTAGCCTCCCATGATACAAATTCCTACATATCCCAGATTACCCACAAAGCCCATCACCGGCATTATCAAACCAGAGAGAAATTGGGATTTCCAGGCAGAATTATATAGCGTATTGTTTAGCCCATTAAAACGTTGGACGCTCTCTGCTTCGCCATTGAAAGCTTTCATCACCATGTGCCCACCGAACATCTCTTCCACATGACCGTTAACATGACCCAGGTAATCCTGTTGCTGCTTGAAATACTTTTGTGATTGGCGCACGACCAGGATCACAACCAGCATCGACAGCGGGATGATAAGGAGTGCGATCAGGGTCATCATCCAGCTGATCGTTAACATCATGACCAGGACACCTGCAACTGTAACCACGGAAGTTACAATCTGAGAAAGACTCTGGTTGAGAGTCTGGCTGACGGTATCGACATCGTTGGTGATTCGTGAGAGCACTTCTCCCTGGGTGATGTTGTCAAAATATTTAAAGGGGAGCCGGTTGATCTTGTCGGCGATATCTTTGCGGAAACGGTAGGTGATGTCCATCGAGATTCCTGACATGATCCAGCCCTGGATATAGCTGAACAGGGCGGAGCTGAGGTACAAGCCCAAGGTGGTTAACAGGATCTTGCCAATATATGTAAAGTCAATCCCTGTACCAGTCCCAGCAACCTGAGCCATGACACCTTCAAACAGCGTTGTGGTTGCCTTGCCTAAGATCTTGGGACCGATAATTGTAAAAATGGTAGAAGCTACTGCAAAGAGGAGCATGATCAGGATGGATATCTTATAAGAACCAAGATATTCGATCAGCTTACGCATGGTCCCCTTGAAATCCCTTGCTTTATCTCCCTTCATCATCGCCATAGGACCACCATGCCTCATGGGTGGACCAAATCTACGAGGTCTGGCAACTACATTTGAATTAGAGGATTGGGTTTTGTCTTGAAAGCTCATCTCAGTTCCTCCTCACTCAACTGCGAAGTCGCTATCTCTCGATAGGTTTCGCAAGTCTTCAATAATTCGTGGTGTTTCCCCTTACCGGCAACCCGCCCTTGGTCGAGAACGACAATCTGGTCGGCGTTTTTAACTGTAGCGACTCGCTGGGTGACGATCAGAACAGTACTCTCACCTGTTTTCTCCTTCAATGCCCTGCGCAATGCAGAATCAGTTTTGAAATCCAGGGCGGAGAAGCTATCGTCAAAGATGAAGATGGGTGGTTTTTTAACCAGGGCACGGGCAATTGCCAGGCGCTGCCTCTGACCGCCAGAGACATTGGTACCTCCTTGAGCGATCTCTGTCTCCAAGCCCTCCGGTTTTGTAACAATAAACTCTTCCGCCTGGGCGATTTGTACTGCTTCCTTAAGGGTGGCTTCATCTGCATCTTGATCTGCGTATCGCAGGTTGCTTTCAATCGTGCCTGAGAACAACATACCCTGCTGGGGGACGTAGCCGATCTTTTCACGCAGATCATGCTGTCTGACCTCACGGATATCACTACCATCCAGGTAGATAGCTCCTGCACTCACATCGTAGAAGCGGGGGATGAGGTTGACCACAGTAGATTTCCCGCAGCCTGTTGAGCCAATGAATGCCGTGGTCTCTCCTGGGTTGGCGATGAAACTGATATTATGAAGGACATCATCAAGTGCGTCAGGATAACGGAATGAGACGTTGTGGAATTCTATCTCGCCCTTAAATGGCTCTTTGAATTGCTTGGGCTCTTTTGGATCCGTTATTACGATTTCGGTGTCAAGTACATCTGCTATGCGACCTCCAGAGACTGCTGCCCTGGGCAGAAAAATGAACATCATCGACATCATCAGGAAGGCGAAGACGATCTGCATGGCGTATTGAAGGAAAGCCATCATATCTCCCACCTGCATTGTCGACGCAGCAACCTGTTTGGCACCGACCCAGATGATGCCTAAAGAAAGGCCATTCATCAAGAGCATCATGACCGGCATCATCGTGACCATTACGCGGGCGACAAACAGACTGGTATCGGTTAAATCTCGATTTGCGTTGTCGAATCTTCTCGCCTCGCCCGACTGTTTATTGAATGCCCGGATGACCATCATACCGGACAGGTGTTCCCTGGTCACAAGGTTAAGCCGGTCAATCAAGTTTTGCATTTTCTTGAATTTCGGCAGCGAGATCGAGAAGACGACTAATATCAGACCTAATAAAGTTATGACGGCAACCGCGATGATCCACCACATGTTGGCGCTTTTATCAATCGCCCGAATGACCCCGCCGATGCCAATGATGGGGGCATAGAAGACCATGCGTATCATCATAAAGATCACCATCTGCACCTGGGTGACATCATTGGTGGAGCGAGTAATCAGAGAAGCTGTAGAGAATTGGTTGAATTCGGCACCTGAAAAACTCTCTACTTTTTTAAAGGTTCCTTTTCGGATATCACGAGCAGCTCCGGCAGCGGTGCGTGCTGCCAGGAAACCAACAGAGATTGTACATGCACCGCCAAGTAAAGAGATCAAAAGCATTGCACCGCCGATGCGCAGGATGTAATCCCTTTGGAGATTACCAATATCCATACCAATGGTTTCATATTCAGTTTTTACTGCGGCGATAGCCATCTGGTTGATCATGTTTTCGCCTTGTGCAGCAAACATCTTGTTAATGGTCGCACTGATTTCTGTGCGCTGTTCGGGAGGCAGGTTGGTAAAAACTGTAAAGATGTCCATCCCAGCAGGAATTTTTGTGGGATCAAATCCTAATCCTGAGCCAAGAAGCGCAGCCTTTTCAGGGTGTTCCATCATTTGCTGAATGCTGGAAACCACCACAAGCACCTTGCTCATGATTGTGGTCAAACGGTCGATCGTAGCCTGATCGGAAGTGTTGAGGACATAGACCGGTTCATCTGCCAGGATCGGATATTTTTCGAGGTAGCCTTCTGCTTGAGGCGTAGATGGTTCTACTAAAGTGTATTGAGCTAGCACCAATGATTGGTCTTCAGAATCCATAAAGGTGAAGAGCTTGGTCATCTGGCTCTCCCGAATGGCTTCTGGGACGGGGTTCTCGATACCACTTTGCTGGAGCCCAGTATTGACGATCTTGGAAAGATAATCAGGCAGAGCCAGGTCCGCATTCGCCTGGACAAACAGCAAGAGGATGGCGAAAATAATTAAAAACGCATAAGGTTTCAGGTATTTTATTAATCGCAGCATGATGTATTTGATCCACTACTTGGTTTATTTATTGAATTTTCCACTGATCGAGATGATTGGCTTTGTCAATCAGAGTTTGTAAAGTCGACGCAATTTGTTCTTTTTGAATTTTCGAGAGTGAATTGGAAAGTTCCCCTAGCCAGGATTGACGGGCATAAATGCCTTCCTGGACAAGTTTTTTCCCTTCTTCGGTCAGGATTATTTGTTTGACGCGCCTGTCATTTGGATTCTCAGAACGGACGATTAAATTCTGTCTCACCAAACGTTGCAGCATCTGGCTTGAAGCAGCACTGGTAACCCCCAAGACATCTCCCAGGTCGCTGACCCCGCAAGTACCGTTGTGATAAAGGTTTAACAAAGCCCCCATTTGGGACATGGAAAGCCCTCTTTCCTTCGCAAAACGGATGAAGTCACGCATCGAATGGTGCATAAACACTTCAATCCACTGCTCCAATTTGTTTACGACAGGGTCTACTTCGGGCATCTTATACCTCTTTCAATCGTGTTACAACTCAAAATTCATCCTCAAGCTTGTTAAAGTTTCAGTTTTATCCGCTAATTTTCTGATGCAGATTCGTGACGTTTAAAGAATTTTAATGAGCCTTGTCGGGCAATAATAGTTAAACGGGCTAAAATATAAAGCAATCTTAAGAAATTGTCAAGGAGAAAACAGGACATTTCTACTTTGTGTTGACAGGAGAAAGAGGTTTATTCTAATTGTCTTATAAGGAGAATGAGTCAGGTTCTTGACCGGATAGCAGTAGCGTAAGATTGCATCTTGGGAGGTGAAAAGGCGGGAAGGATATGCGGCATGGTCGCCATCGAATGAATTCGATGGTTGAGAAGTTAAACGCGCTGAAGCGCGTTTGGGGAGAAGGGAGGGAAGGAAAAGAGTGGATGCGGATCGTTTTGAGAGATGTGTAGATTGTAAATTTACCCTACAAGGTGGTAGAGGTGGAGGGTGAAGATCGGGCGGCAGCAGCATGGGATTGCATCTTGGGTGGTGAAAAGGTGGGAAGGGTTTGCGGTATGGACGCCATCGAATGAATTCGATGGTTGAGAAGTTAAACGCGCTGAAGCGCGTTGGAATGCTTACAGGATAGGGAAAGGTATTAAACGGATTTTATTGTTTAGGAATGGATCAGGTAAAATGTTTTCAGTCATGAATTGGTTTTCTTCATGTGCAATACGGATTCTGCCACAAATTTTTTATGTACTTGCTCACTGATATCTTCCAACTTTTTGATAAACAAATAGGATTTCCCCGTTTTGAATTTGCCGAGTTTGGTTGACAAATCGAGGTAAGCATCGAAACCGGACATGATATAAACGGTTAAGGCTTGAACACGAGGGGAGAAACCGACCAGGAACCAGTCACCTTCATGACCGCTGGCATAGGGAATGAGGCAGCATTTCAATATCAAGATCAAGCCGGATATTGCTGTTTCTTTGAAGGAGATAACCAGGATGCTGAAAAGCGACGGTCTGTGCTATGTGAATTTCATGTCGGTGGATGATCAGGAAACATGGGAACCTTTCTGCCAGACTTCACCAGCCATGAAACTGTTGAAAAGTGAACGGTTTTCACATTTCGAAGATGATGAGGTGGATGTATATTTCGAGGATTATATCCTCCTGTGGAAAGAGAAAAGGTTGATTGATAAACTTTGGAGTGGGAAGGTCCGCAGAAGGGCGGAGATTGAATTTATTGCCCGGAAAAAGTAAGGATTCGGGGATTATTTAAGTCTTATACTCAAGCGGGTTTTCACGGGCAGTCACGCGTTGGATCGGAACCTGCTTGCGCTTTGACGAGCCTGGAACGGGCAAGAGGAAGAAGGCGTGGCAGGGTGAGCAAAAGGGCTTCCAGGCTGAGTACAGAAAGCCACAAGAGCCAGGGGGCGAGGCGGCTGAGGATCCCCGTGATGAAAGGGTCTTTCTGTGTGTAGGTGACGATCAGGGCTGCCCCACTAATGAGGAATCCCAGGCTCTCTAACAAGGCGAGAGCCCAGAAAAAGGGGGAGGTCATCACGTGATGGTTCAATCGCCGGCTGGTGTTTTTGCTCCAGTTTTGATCCCTGGATGCACGAAATACAAGATAGCCAATCCCTAGCAAGAGTACCAACCCGAAGGCGAGCATGAGGAATCTTGTACGAGAAAATCCAAAGAGAAAAGTATTACTCTTCTCGCCAGGGATGATTGCCAACCATAACATGCAAAGGAGCCCGGAAACCAGGGCGATCAGGGGGTAGGTTCTCCTCAGTGGGAACAAGGAGAGATCCTTCGCATTAGAAATTTGTTGCTGTCTTCCAACCAAACCTGGTAATGAGAAAATTTCACGCTTATTCAGCCAAGGGTAGAGCAACCCAACCAAGGCGATCAGCAGCTCAGCTGTCTCGGTCTGGATATGGAAGATGTATTCGGCCGGGTAATTCAAGGGACGGTTGCCGAGATGAAACTGGAACCATATACCGAACAACGCCAATGCCAGGATGAGGCCGATCCAGGGTATTAAAGGTAGGGGCACTTTGATCTTACTGATTTTTCCCCGAAAAGTGAGGTAGATACCAAGACAACCAGCGACAGCAAATAGAAGATTGAGACTGTCACTTTGGGCTTGTAATGCGCCTAGATTATGAAAGGTTAGTTCGTTTTGGCTGTTGAAAGCCTGCAAGAAATCTGGAGTTTTAAAATTCAGGAATTGCTGCCCCCAGGCAACTTCTTCACCAGCGATGAACAACATCCCCAGGCCGAAGGCGAGGTAGAAAATTCTCACAACCATTTTCTGCTCCAGGACTGCTGAGCGCCAGGAAACGCTGAGACTCTGAACAAAGGCGAATATCAGGATGATGAATTGGGTGGTTTCAACGACTTTGCCTTCGCCCCAGAAGTAGGGATGGAGATCATAACAAATAGGCAGGCTGAACAGGCTGAGTAGCAGGGTGAGGAGGAAAGGCAAAAGGATGATAGCGAGGATTGTGGTTTTGGAAAGGTGATATTGGTTAGCAACCGAATCGAGCATCGGGGAGTGGTGTGGATTTTTTGAGGGGTGTTCTGGCATGGTAGTGTTATTTTACTTTATTTGAGGTTGGGTGGTGAAAGGGCGGGAAGGATTTGTGGCTTGGGTGGTGAAAAGGAGGAAAGGATTTGCAGCTTGGGTGGTGAAAAGGAGGAAAGGATTTGCAGCATGGGTGGTGAAAAGGCGGAAAGGGATTGCAGCATGGGTGGTGAAAAGGAGGAAAAGGTTTGCAACATGGGTGGTGAAAAGGAGGAAAAGGTTTGCAACATGGGTGGTGAAAAGGAGGAAAGGGTTTGTAACATGGGTGGTGAAAAGGCGGAAAGGGTTTGCAGCATGGACGCCATCGAATGAATTCGATGGTTGAGAAGTTAAACGCGCTGAAGCGCGTTGGGGGAGGAGTGAGGGAAGGAAAAGAGTAGGAGCGGATCGTTTTGAGAGATGGGCAGATTGTAAATCTAACCTACAAGACGGTTGATGTGTGGGGTGAGGATCGGGTGGCAGTAGCGCGGGATTGCATCTTGGATGGTGGAAAGGCGGAAAGGATTTGTGGCTTGGGTGGTGAAAAGGCGGAAAGGGTTTGCAGCTTGGACGCCATCGAATGAATTCGATGGTTGAGAAGTTAAACGCGCTGAAGCGCGTTGGGGGAGGAGTGAGGGAAGGTTTAGATCGGAGAGGTGGAATGAGTTGATCTGTGTAGGGATTAGGGTCTCTCGACCAGGTTGTTAGCGAATGAATTCCTGGTTAAAAACGCGGTGACAGGTTTTGGTCAAGGTTGGGAGATAGATTGGAAATCATGGTGAGGAAATCTAGTCATGCTCATAATTCCGTTCCCCTACAGCTTTATTATGGGTTAAAATTAAAGCCATGTTAAAAATATGGCACATTATCCTTCTCGTTTTCTTCCTAGTTGGCTGCAGTAGCCAAGGAGCGTTGGACCAGAAAGCGCTGGCCGTGGTCAACACCGAGGTGGCCTTGGCGATGGCTGCTACCCGGACGGAAGCTTCTGCCCGTGCTGAAGCGACCCGGCAGGCAGCGACAGAAACACCCATCCCGACCCGGACTCTGCCACCCTCCCCCACACCAACTTACACCCTATCACCCAGTCCTTTGCCTTCGGAGACCAACACACCGGATCCGACCCCCACCGGCACCCCAACAGAGATGCCAACCGAAACGCCAATCGGCTACATCCCAGAAAACGCGATATATTTTTATGCCACCATCCTTGGCACGGGAGGAAAAATCGGCTGCGGGGATGACCTGATCAAGCTTTACACCGGACATATCCGTAGTGGTAACCTGATTCAGGACTTGACAATCGCATTGAACACGCTCTTCTCGGCGGGGGGGTATCCCAGCGGTTTCTATAACGCCACTTACCCATCCAACCTGACTGTCCAACGGATAGATGTCGGAGGGGATGGGACAGTCTCTGTATTTCTTGATGGCAACTATGTAGTGCCTGAGAACAGCTGTGACGCCAGCCGCTATCGCTCCCAGGTTTGGGCGACTGCTTTGCAGTTTGATGAAGTGGTGCGGTTTATTCCCTGGGTGGGCAACAAGCTGCTGGGGGACAGGTTAGCGGTTTTCTCCGATAGCGATTAATAGAGCAATGAAAAAAACGCGCAGGAAAAGATCCTATGACACTCGAGGGTAAGCGGGTAGCAGTTATCACTGATAGCGTGGCACAAGTCCCCACGTCAATAGGACTCGAATTGGGAATCACCACCATCCCATTTTCAGTCCTCGTGGAAGGTAAAACCTTCAAGGACGAGATCGACATCAATCCATCAGAACTCTATCAGCGCATGCGGACCAATCCTATTACCCCAAAGACCTCACAGCCATCTTTAGGTGAGTTCCTGGAGACCTTCCGGCAGCGGTTTATGGCTGGGGCAGAATCGATCCTCTATTTAGCCATGTCTAGCAAGTTGAGTGGCGCTTATAATACTGCCCTGGAGGCAGTTCCTATCCTCAGTAATGAATATCCAGATCGGGAAATTGAGGTGTTTGATACAAGGACGGCGACGATTGCCCAGGGTTTTATCGCGATCGAAGCGGCACGCGCCGCCTTGCGAGGACTGTCATTAAAACAGCTAATTCATTATGTCACAGAAGTGAAATCAAGAACGGGGTTTATCACCACCCTGGATACACTAAAATACCTGGCACGTGGTGGTCGGATTGGTAAGCTAACGTACCTGATGGGAGAATTCATTAGCGTTAAACCGGTATTAAATATCGGGGAGGATGGCCTGGTCACGGCTATCGCCCGAGTAAGGGGAGAAAACAAGGCTTTAGAAACCATGATCCATTGGGTTGCTGACCAGGTAAAAGGAAAACCTGGATTGCGCCTGGCTGTCATGGAGGGAGATGTGCCAGATAGAGCAGTTGTATTAAGGGACCTGGCAAACAAAGCGCTTATGCCTGACAAGATAATCATAACCCCCATGACACCGGTGATTGGAGTCCACGCTGGTCCGGGTGTGCTTGGCCTGGCATATTATTTCGAGGCATCGCGAGCGTATTCTAGCTAGCAGTGTTGTGAATGTTGACAACCAGTGGGGGAGTCATGGAATAAATTCTGTAAAAATATTTCCCGGAAAATGACAGGATCAAAAGGAAATGGAAAACCTTTAAGGTGTACTTCCCATTCTTAATATAAAACAAATATATTCAACGAGAATCGGATTATTGGGGGATATGAGGCTGCTCCTTGGAATGAGTGTTTCCTGAGAAAGAGAACCATAAACTTGACGGATCAAAGCTTTGGTTGGTAGACTCAGCGACTGTTTGCTGGGGATATGGATCACCAGATAATCTTGTCGATGGAGTTAATACCAAATCAATTGTGTTGAGTTTCAAAGCCGTTTCTTTCATTCTTTTTAGCAGCTCATGTTTGGCGATGATCGGTCCAATGGTGGGAGAGATGGTTGCTACAATGCCACCGATCCTGCTCCCGGGTTTTTCACAAAATGCGATAGAGCTTGGGATTCCCTACGAAGAAGTATCCTTTCCAACGAGTGATGACCTGATCTTGAGAGGCTGGTTCTTCCCGGTGGAAGACCCTCAGGCAGCGACGGTTATTTATGCCCCAGCCACCTCTCAAGATCAACGCTCGGGGCTGTCGTTGGTGCCGCCATTGCATGAGGCCGGCTACCAGGTTTTGTTATTCAGCTACCGTGGATGTGGAACGAGCCAGGGGAGTTGGCTTGGTTTCACATATGGGGCGAAGGAGAGTGAAGATATCGATGCAGCGGTACGGTATCTTTCTGAAACGAAAGGCATCGAACGTATCGCTGCTATCGGGCACTCCGCGGGTGCTGTTTCGATCTTGCTCAGCGCAGCGAGGAATCCCGAGATCGATGCGGTTGTGGCGGTTGCGGCTTTCAACTCCCTGGAAGAGATTTGGGAGACCAATCGTCCCCCATTAATTCCAAAATCCATCCTTGATTTAACCATGAGGATCTCAGAACTGCGGAAAGGTTTTCAGCGAAGCCAGGTCCGCCCGAAGGATGTCATCGCGAGGATTGCGCCAAGACCGGTACTCCTAGTCCATGGAAGCGAAGATCAGCGGATTACCAAAGCGCAAGCTTACCAGCTTTTTAATGCAGCAGCAGGTCCGAAACAAATATGGTTCATCGAGGGAGCAAGCCATGATAAGGCCCGGAACCCAGGCCTGGACCAGTTGATGCCCAAGATTATCCAGTTTTTGGATGAGGCCTTGATCACCTCAAACCCTCCGTCTTATCAATATTAATTTACGA
Source organism: uncultured Anaerolineales bacterium (assembly GCA_964613985.1). Taxonomy (GTDB): domain Bacteria; phylum Chloroflexota; class Anaerolineae; order Anaerolineales; family UBA11858; genus CAZTJD01. The sequence continues at coordinate 7,292 of CAZTJD010000081.1, read as the reverse complement.
ATTCCACCACTAATTTCTTGACAGTTTATCCTTACACAGCAGTTACTGCCACGAATTAGCCCGAATTATACGAATTTGTATTTCATTTAATTAACTGAGAGGAGATTACATTTAATTAATTCTTAGTTGATCCTTGTGTAGTTAATGTGTTTTGTTTAACGAATTACCAGCTCGTAAGTCGAATATGAGCATTGTATTGATTACTACTTAAATGTGTCGGGTAGCAAGTTGCTCCAAATAGAAAGAGTTAATTTCAGGGCTGGCGGCTGATCCAATCTCGATGTGAGGGGATATCCCGGTCAAATAATATCCGCCAAAATAACACCCGGCGCCGTTCCTGTCCGGGTGGTGGCAAAGGCCGGCCATTGGCTTCCAGGCGTTTAAGCAAGGTTACCAGGAGCATAATACCAGCGGCGAAAGCAACCCATCCTGCCTGATCCAACCAGATGGCGGGGAGGGGCAAGGTTGCCAGGCTGGCAATTGCCCAGGGAGCAGAATCCCCCAAGAGATATCCGATAGCCAGGAATACCAGCATCCATAGGAAACCCCAAGGGAAAATTGACAATAGGACCCCCAGAAAGGGACTCAAACCTCTCCCCCCGGTAAAACCGAGATAGATTGGCCAGTTATGACCAACCACGGCTGCCATACCCGCTATGATTGCGACCGGTTCAGATTGTTCTAATTGCAGCGCTAACCAGGCTGGAAAAAAGGCTTTGAAGATATCAAAGATGCCCACAGGAAAGATGGCCCACCGGGCAACATGTTCCCAGACCATTGAACCACTCACTGTGCCGCTTCCAAATTGGCGCAGATCAATCCCTTTTACCCATCGACCAGCGAGGAAGGCAGTGGGGATCGATCCAAGCATGTAGGCGGTAAAAACAAAGAATAATTGCTTCATTACCATTACCCGCGAATGTTTTGTAAGGCTACTATAACACTTGATAACGATGGGATCAAGAAAAGGTTTTCGATCTATCAGATTAATGTCTAATAGTGCTTTTTCTTGTTCATCTTTTGAATACGGCTTAATATCTTACCAGGATAAATAATGTTACGAATTATGCGTATAGCTTTCACAATCAAGGAATGAGTCTACTGAAAAAAGTGTCGATGAAAAAAAAGTGGAAAAACAGACCAAGTTTTTACACTCAAGTCAGGAATTAATTGAAAATAACTCTTGAATCTAACCTTTTTTAAAATGTAAACACCTGCTGACCAGTTTACATAAAGCATCTGCTGTTTAAATCCATTCGCAACAGCTTAATCCACCTGCATTCAATTCTGATACCACCACGGTCGCATAATCGAATCCGTTGTGTTCAGAGACAAACTTGATGTCTACATTTTCCAATACCAGCGGCAACATCATCCAGTAAATCCCACCATGTGCAATGCATACCAGGTTTGCTTCGCTGTGCTGGTTTTGCTTGACCAGGCGGTCAATGAATGGGACAAATCGATTTTGGACATCAACAAAACTTTCACCACCAGCTAACCGCTCACCCCTTCGTTCACCTTTCATCCAGGATTCAAATGTTCCCTCCATAATCTTCCAGGCATCCTCGTCAGAACGTCCTTCGAGAGAACCAGCATCAAATTCCCGCAAGGCATCCTCCACCTTGTAATCTACACCAAGTCGGTAAGCCAGGATAATGCTCGTCTCGATTGTCCGAAGTAAAGAGCTGGAATAGATGTGGGTCACCGGGTAATCCTGAAGTTTTTGAACCAGAAAAGCCGCTTGTTCTCGACCTTTTGGGGTCAAGCCATACTGTAAACCGCGATTAGCAATTAAATTAAGAATATTCGCCTGGCTTTCGCCATGCCTGACAAAAATGATTCTCATTTTTACTCTCCTGCAACCATGTGGGTGGTTAATTCAAATACTATTAACAATGTTGTTAGGACGTTACCAGGACGTAAGCAAGGATATCCCTTTGGATGGCTTAAAATTGGAGGTGAAGCATTACATGTTCAATCCCTGGCAACTTTTAGATCTTTAATGTCGAGACCGGACAACATCAAAAATCATAACATGTTAACGGACAAGACTCAAGTTGTAATTCCTCAGAAAAGCGAAATCTGAGGCTTGGGATTCAATACTGGGGTTGGAAGGATAATTTCGTGAGGATTTGTCTTATTTCAAACAATAATTGATATGGTGACAAGGATGTCCAGTCAGTTCACTTTTTCAATTGCCTTTTCCAAGATCATTTTTCTTCGGTTTGAAAAGGTACCGGAACGAAGTGCTTTAATAGATCTTTCCATTGCTGGAAGTGCATACTTGAGTTCCTGAAGTGCTGGTTCCAGATCAATATCCAAAAGTGCATAAATTGTGTAGGGAAAAGAGTACCTTCCCCACCTCCCTTTTCCATCGCGGGACAGTTTTAAGGTATCCAATCCTCTCACCAATGATGCTTCCTTATTTTTAAAATTACCTGCCCAGTAGTGCCTCCAGAATGCCGGGGTGCAGCGTCCACAGCAGAATGTCCCTGTTTGTTGAAAGCCTTCATGGTCACGCATCCAAGCCACCGCTTGATTGTACGTTGCCTTAATGATTGGGTCCTGGCTTCCCAACAGCCAGACTGCGCGGGCGGCTTCCTGACCCAACACGTGTCGAGCACTCGCAGAGGTAAGTTTTTCACCAGGGAAATTGTGAATCCCTCTTCCAAAATCCGTTTGGGTAGGTGCGTACAAAGTCCGGTAGGCACCTTTTTTCCCCTGGCGGGTCGAAATCCATCGTGCTGCCTCAAGTCCTTCTTGCGGTGAAATCCTCTTCCCAGTCAGGAACTGTTCATTAATATGATCGACTGTATTCATCAGGGAATCAGTATCAAGAATCATGATTTCAACTCTCCTTTATAAACTGATCAAGTGTAAGAAGCCCATCCCGATTATTCTATATATCTTCAAATCTCAGCTGCCTCCATCGTCCTGGTTATATTCCGATTCCCTGGTCTTTTAAATATCCATTCAGCTCCTCGTCAGTCCTCAAGTTGAGATCGAAGACTGCCCGATAAATATGAATTCCACTGAACATGGGGGTGCGCCCTTCTTCGTTGAGGATGGAATACTTGAAGTTGAGAATAAACTCACGGATTTCGGGTGTCATTCGGGCTTTGAAGCTTTCTAATTCAGCGGTCTTCTCATCAATGAAAGCAGAATCTACTGCCCAAATATCGATCTTCCAGGGTCTTTCCCAATTCCCTATGGCAATGACTGGTTTAATATATAAGGCATCTTTTAAAGGTACTGGACCACCTCTCAAGAAATTGACCCTTATTACGGGGTGATTTTCCACTAAATAGGCAGCGATCTCAAACAACTGGCGAGGCCTAGCGGGTGGCAGGTATAAGTCGATGTCCGGGTAGATCATCAAATCCAGGGAATAGCTGCCGGTAGGGGTGAGTTTACCAATTGGGAGACACAATTCATCAAGCTGGATTTCTCGAAGAAGAGCATCGGCTTCTTCTTTTAATCTCACAGCGCGTTCAAGGGGTTTCATCCTGAGGATCTCAACCAATTTTTTCTTATTCATTTATCCCGAAAATCAGGTTTTTTTTATGAAGAGGAAAAAATTTTCAAATCCTTGCAAAAAAATTTCCTGAGTAAATGAATCCTACCACAATCTTATTTATCTCTATCCTAACTTTCTTCCATTGGTCTTCTTGTAATCCTGGAAGCTTTTACCAAATTGGTCGTACGGAGCTTGTTAAGCCCAGGTGAGAGCATCCTCCTGGTTGGGAACCTCGTTCACTCTTCCACAACCGATTTCATCCAGATTTTCAATTCTCCAAATGATAATTTCGCAGACTTGTATACTTGTGCTGGTATCCTGGCATTGGTGATTGAATTGGTCCTGGGTTATCGCATCTGGCATGTGTGGAAGGCATCATAGGATCGTTGTTGGAATGAACTGATCACCTTCCGAAAGGAGTTCGTAGAATTCATCACCGACTGGTTTTAACCTCGCGAAGATCCATAAACAGTGAATAAATTATTCGGATCTTCCAGAAGGATTGTTAAAGGAGTTGACTTCGTTTACAATATGAAATCTACCTAAATCTTTGCCAGGAAATCTTCATTGAGGTGAACCATGCGCACTGAAACTGAAATGATGGAAATGATCTTGGGCATTGCCCGGGAGGATGAGCGGATCCGGGCGGTGATCATGAATGGGTCGCGAGCCAACCCAAATGCTAGCAAGGACATCTTCCAGGATTTTGATATCGTCTATGTAGTCACGGAACTCGAGCCTTTCAAATGCAACCTGGAATGGATCAAGCAGTTTGGGGAGATGATGATTTTACAGCTGCCGGATGATATGAAGGACCCCGCCCCGGAGGAATGGCCAGGCTATGCCTACCTAATGCAGTTTGCGGATGGCAACCGCATCGACCTGACTTGTTTGCCGGTAACCCACTTATCGGAACACCTGGATGACAGCTTGAGTGTGCTGCTGCTGGATAAGGATGGGATCGTGCCACCCTTCCCGCCCGCGGACGAAAGCGGCTACCTGCCCAAGCCGCCGACTCAGAAAGCCTACGATGATTGCTGTAATGAATTCTGGTGGGTGTGTCCTTATGTCGCCAAGGGGCTGTGGCGGCGGGAATTGATCTATGCTGAGCAGATGTTGGAACTGGGGCCCCGGGAGCAGCTGATGAAGATGCTCTGGTGGTATATTGCGGTGAAGACTGGATTCGCTGTAAATCCGGGAAAATTTGGCAAGCACTTCCAGGACTACCTGGAACCGGCCTTGTGGGAGCAGTTATGCAGGACCTATGCGGAAGGGGATTATGAGCGGACCTGGGATGCTCTGCTGACAATGGGTGATCTGTTCCGGAAGGTTGCGGTTGCGGTGGGGGAGCATTTTGGGTATACGTATCCGGTTGGGGACGATGAGAGGGTCAGCGCACATTTGAAGTACGTCAGGAATTTACCAAGTGATGCTGAGGATATGTATTAAAGAGGCGGAGTCGGTAGCAGAATTAGCAGAACCAGGGCAGGCTGTTGGAGCCACCTAGAAGAGTATTGACACAATTATAGGAGCTGAGAATGAACGGTGTCCATGCTGATGGATTCCTGGTAGTTCTCGTTGAAGGGAATGGTCTCGTTATAATTGTCCTCCATGCCTGGTGATGATTGGCTTCTCGCTGGGTGCCTATTTTGCCCTGGAGCTCTCGGTCAGCGATCCTGGCACAAACTTCCATTTCTCTGGTCTCATTTTTGAGACTTGATTGATATATTTTTGGACCAGATTTAAGACTCTCTTATTAATTATTTTCTTCTTCCTCTTCTTCTTTTTATTGAATTAACCCGTAAATTATTAAGAAGAAGAAGAGGAATAGGTTAGTCTCAATTTTGAGACTGGCTCAGGGTTGCGAACAGGCCCCAAGATAGATGGGTCAGCCTCCCGTCAAAAGGGCAACCAGAAACGATCACTCACCCTGCCCCTAGTCCTGTTGCAGGGCGGTCCAGAACGTTGCAGGATGCAGGTCGCCAGCAGGGAGAGGCAAAGGAAGGTGGATGAGCCTGTCACCGTATAGATACGGATCGATGGTGATGTGGATGGCATCCAGGTGTTATTATAGCATAATTAGAACAAATGTTCAATGGTGAGATGGGTCTACCCCTGGGGGGATTTAGGGGGGAGAAGGATGGGTACGGGGTGAGTAGGATAAAACCAGTAGGGATGCGAGGTTCTCCGCTTCGCTCAGAATGTCAATTGAGCGATATGGAGATACTCAAGATGATGGTCGGGTAGTTAAAGGAAATATTCTGTACTGGTAGTTTACAGATCAGGAATTCCCGGATAGGATAGGTGAGTACTTATTTACTGATAAATCAAACAATCCAAGCAAGAGAGACAACCGGGATGGGAACGGGTAAAAATCCGTGAGGATCCTTGGAAGAATACCTTAATTGGAGGTTATATGGGTATCGATCGCAGCAGGCGGGTGACCTTCGAGGAGCATGCAGAAATTTATGACCAGGTAAGCCCGAAGTATCCGGAGGAACTGGTGGCGGATATTCTGGCGTTTGCGGCCATGCCTAAAGGTGGGCGAATTTTAGAAATCGGACCCGGTCCAGGGAACGCCACTCTGCCTTTCGCACGTCAAGGGTACGGCATTTTAGGCATTGAATTAGGCAGGAAGTTAACAGCGATTGCCAGGGAACGGTGCAGGCTTATTCCTGGAGTGAAAATAATCAACTGCGCCTTTGAAGACTGGCAGGTGGAGCAGGAAGCTTTTGACCTGGCGATCTCTGCTGATGCTTTCCATTGGATACCACCCAGCATAGGTTATCTAAGAGTGGCACAGGCTCTGAAGGACACTGGTGCGATAGCATTATACTGGAACGTACCGGTGGATCCAAACACGGATTGGTCAAAGGCTTTGGGCGCGGTGTATCAAGATATGGGACCGGAAGTGGTGAACCCGGCTACCTCCTGGAAGTTTGATTGGGTAAAGGGAATCATCGAGGAGAATTTCGCTTCCAGCGGATGTTTTGGGGAGGTTACGATCAATCAATATGCCTGGTTCGAGACGGTCACGAAAGAGATCTATCTGAAAAGTTTGAAAACCTATTCCAGCCATCGAGATTTGGAACAAGAGGTACGGCGGACTCTATATGCAGGGGTCGGAAAGGTCTTTGACCAGTTTGGTGGGAAGGTGGAGCAGCCGAGGCGCGTGGCATTGTTCCTGGCAAGGAAGAAAAGGGATGTGAGTTAAGGGGTGGGAAGGATTCAGGTGACCGGATTTTGGGAATCGAAATGGAGTATTTAGGATGAGGGTGAAAGTACGACAGGTGAAGATTGAGGATGAGGCTGGATTAGTGGAAATGATTGCCCAGTTCCGAGTTGCGCTGGCGGCGCTGCGGGGGAAGGAAAGCACTCTGGACCTGGGGTCGGCAAAAGAGGAGATGGTGGATTACCAGGACAAGGGATATCCCATCTACCTGGCGGAGGATGAAACAGGTGAAATGGTAGGCTACCTGGTCTGCCGGGTGGATGGGGAGGTGGTCTGGGCGGAGTCGCTGTATGTTGATCCAGGGTGGCGGCAGCAAGGGGTTGGGTCAATGCTGTATGCCAAGGCGGAACGGTTAGCGCAGGAACTTGGAGGGGAGTGGCCTTACAACTGGGTCGATCCGGAGAATGAGGCGATTATCCGCTTCCTGGGGAGAGGAGGGTACGATGTGCTGAACCTGGTGGAATTGCGGAGGCCGCGGGAGGGGGAAGAGATGGAGCGAAAGGTGAGTGTTGGAAGCCATTGGTTCAGGAGGTGAGGAGG
>CAZTJD010000080.1:7293-18833 GCA_964613985.1 uncultured Anaerolineales bacterium | reverse complement strand
TGAATGGAGTAAAGCGAAATGAAGCATCTCTACCTTCAATTGTCATGCTGAATGGCCAAAGGCGGAATGAAGCATCTCTACCTTTAATTGTCATGCTGGATCGCCAAAGGCGGAATGAAGCATCTCTACCTTTAATTGTCATGCTGAATGGAGCAAAGCGGAATGAAGCATCTCTACCTTGGAATTGCTAAAACAGCCTCTCTTAATTAATCGTATCATTCTAAATCTTCATCTTTGACAGACCACTCGTATCACTAGGCCCATAAGAGATTACAGTCAATTTCGGAGAAAAAATCCCAATAACTCGTTATAGCAGGCAGACTTTCGGCCATTCTGAGGTGCAAAAAACATGTCAGCATCCTTAATAGCATCTCTAATGTTTGTAAATTGAAGCAACGCTATCCACCCATTTCATCAGACCCTGGAACGCATATTTTTGACCAGCCCTGCAACTCGCCATATCGATTACTCCGGCATTCTCAAAGAATCTGTCCTGGCTGAAGAAAGCCGTTTGGTTCCGGAATATGTTCAGGATTATTTCCTTAGAGCGTTTCAGAGATTTGGCGGTAAGGTTACCCAAAGGGGAGATGTTTTTTCTATTTCATCGGTGCCCTATGAACTTCGCCAGTGGAATGATAATTACGCCTTCAAGACCTTGTATGGGACCATCTTCAGGGAATACCGGCGGGTTACTTTTGATAAATCGTACGCCCGATCCCATTCGGACTCGGAGTTTATGGCTCCCGGACACCCATTGCTTGAAGTTATTAATGAAGAGATACTGACCACTTTCAAGGGGGGCCGCAATACCTGTGCAATCTTTGGTGACCCCGAATACAATCGCAGGGGCGTATTCTGGTTTGTTGAAGGGGATGTCAGTGATGGAACGGGCAGTCCCGCTGGAAAACGAGTCTTCTGTCTCTATCAACCGGTGTCCGGAGAAATTCGTCAGGTTAACCCTGCCATTCTTTGGGATCACGAACCACTGCAGGATGTAATCCTTCCGCGGGAAATTTCTGAATTGTTGGAGAACATGGATCGCATTGAGGATTTCATTATTACGGATGTGCTGATGCCTTACCGGGACGAAATCCCTACAAAAGCTCGTGATCTAAATTATCGAGACAAGATGGAATTAGCTTATCCCTTCCATCCTGATTTGATCGATATCCTTTATGAAAAATGGAGCACCTATTCAACGTTCCAGCGTACTCGCGGCGTTTTACGTTTATTAGCAAATGTTATTGAAGATTTATACCAGCGCGAATCCCCAATCGATATGATCCTCCCTGGTGATATCAATTTGGCTCACTCAGGAATTCGTCAGGAATTCTTAAAACATATCGGCCAGGAATATGAAGGTGTAATTGGATCTGATATTGCTGGTCATGAGGCAAAATCTCAGGATTTGGATGATGCCAATAAGAATTGGAAACATTTGGCTCAACGAATCGCAACCTCAATTTTTTACCACTCCTTTGCTGCAGATGATTCGGAAAAAGGGATAAACTTGAATTATATTAAGCTGGCAGTCCTCCGTTCTGACACAATCCCTGCTCTCGTAACCGATGTTTTACAAAGGTTGTCAAATTCTCTTTGGTATTTAAATAGCAGGGGTGATTTATATTACCTCTCTCGTATAGCAAATCTTAACCGTGTGATCCTGGATAAAAAAGAATTGTTTATTGAATCATACGAAGATGAAATGCAGGAAAGAATTAAGAAAGAATTGGGCAGTAAATTCCGGCCATACCTCTGGCCAACAAATAGTGAAAATATTCCAGACAATACGGATCTCAAATTAATAATCTTAAGAGCAGAAGACTCCGGATCAGATATTCCAAATTGGATTGAGTACAAAGGAAATAACTATCGGCGTAATAAAAACACACTCTTCTTCTCTCTTGCCGACACAGCCCAGTTTGCGCATTTACGTGAACAGATAAAGACCTTTTTAGCATTACAAGATATCGAAGAAGAAATTAAGTCTGGGGATAGTCCAACCCTGGAGACTAAAAGGGATGAGGTGCAACGGCGTAAACATGCAATAGAAAGAGAATTTTCTTACAATATCCGGCGGATGTACCACTTAATCCAGGTTGGTGAAAGAAAAATAGATTTGGGGAACCCCATAACAGGAGCAGAATCATTAGGCAACTGGTTTTGGAGAGAATTAACCTCAGATTCTTTTGGGGTGATTGTTACCAACTTGCACTATAAAGTTTTGGTCAATAAATTTATGGAGAATGTCGATCAACTCTCCACCGCTGCACTTTTGGAACAATTTTATAAAGAGCCAAGTTTACCTTCACTTGCCAATCAAGATGTGCTGGCTAGAGCAATTCAATTAGGAATTAAAGAAGGTGCATTTGGCCTTGCTGAAATAAAGGATGGTGAAATTTTACCTAACTCGCTTAAGTTTAAAGAAGAAATACCATTTGCAACCATCACGTTCTTGGAAGATTACCAGATCCTTTCAGCCGCTAAGAGCGAAGAGATCCTGGCAGTACAAGAAGAGGAGGAAAATGGCGGTGGTTCCCCACCTGGTGGTGGACGACCAACACCTGGACCAGAACCAGGACCCGGACCATTTCCTCATCCAAGACCCCCTGTCCCTGGTGAAAAGCGATACAAAAAAGTTAAGCTCCACATAGCCGATATCCCCGCCAGCAAAATCGCCGATGTAAACCGCGGCGTCTTATTACCGATCAGTTCTGTTCAGGGAGATTTCAAGTTTGCGATTGAGATAGATATTACCAGCGAGGATGGCATCACCCAATCAACCATTGACAATAAAATCAAAGAAACCATCCGGCAGATCGGTGCTCAGATCATTGATGAAGATTTGGAAGAATAATAAAAAGTGAATCCTCATTTTTCCTGTTAGTGTTTTTTAAATTTAAACAATGGCCGAACAACGAACAACTACATGGCCAATTGAGCCACATACACAAGCCAAGCATGAAATATTGCGTCGATATCTTGGTGCATGGTTTGCCATCTTAGGAAGCAAAATTCCACGAATCATGTATTTGGATGGTTTTTGTGGACCAGGAAGATATTCAGGTGGTGAGCCAGGTTCTCCAATAATTGCTCTTGAAACAGCAATGAGTCACAAAGAGCGATTAAGAAATAGTGAACTGATTTTCTTTTTTATTGATGAAAGGGGCGATCGAATCACTCATCTAAAGACTGAAATAAGCCATTTAGAAATCCCACCAAATTATAAAATAATTCCAAGGACAGGGGAGTTTCACGACATACTGACAAAAGTATTGGATGATATCGAAGAAAAATCTCAAAAATTGATTCCCACATTTGCTTTTATCGATCCATTTGGTTTTAGTGGAGTCCCCTTTTATCTTATCCAAAGATTCTTAGAAATGCTCAATGCAGAAGTTTTCATTACAATCATGATGAGAGACATTAATCGATTTGCTGAACATCCAGATCCTAAAACACAACATCATATTCTCAAGTTATTTGGTACTCAAAAGGTATTAAATGTTATAAGAGGTAGCGGTGATCGACTATTAGCATTAAGGCAATTATATCAAGAACAATTATTACGATATGCTAAGTTTGTTCGCTTTTTCGAAATGTGTGATCAGAATAACCAAGTCATTTATTTTCTGTTTTTTGCTAGCAATCATCCTCTTGGTCACTTGAAAATGAAAGAGGCTTTTTGGAAGATTGATTCATCAAGTGGATTCAAATTTTCAGATGCTACGAATCCCAGTCAATTGATTTTATTCGCTATTGACCCTTCTGAGGATTTAGCTAATTTTTTACTTAAATCTTTTTATGGTCAAAAGTTATTATCTGAAGATGTGATAACTTTTGTGGAAGATAAAACACCTTTTATATCCAAACACGCGCGAAGCGCTCTGAAACATCTTGAACAGAATCAGTTAATTATGGTTGATGTAATTAAAATGAATGGAACCAAACGCAGAAAAGGGTATTTTGCTCAAGGAACAATTATCAATTTTAACTAACTAAAAAACAGAACATTTGTGCTATATTATTAATATTGGTTATCGAAAACTATTATTCCAAATTCAAATTATGATATCAAAATCCGCGATCGAGTGGACCGAATCTACTTGGAATCCTCTAACAGGTTGTACCAAAATTAGCCCAGGGTGTAAACATTGCTATGCTGAGCGGATGTCAAAACGACTGAAAGCAATGGGGCAGGAAAAATATAAGAATGGGTTTCAACTTACATTGCATGAAGATGTTCTGAATGATCCACTTGTTTGGAAAAAACCTCAGATGATTTTTGTTAATTCAATGAGCGATTTGTTTCATGAAGATGTTCCAGTGGATTTCATCTTGAGAACTTTCTCGGTTATGAAAGAAGCTAACTGGCACACATTTCAGGTTTTGACGAAACGAGCGGAACGCCTTCTCGAGATAGATCCATTCATTGATTGGCCCGAGAATGTCTGGATGGGAGTAAGTGTAGAAAACCAAGAATACACATTTCGCATTGATTGCTTACGTAAGACGAAAGCCCAAACGAAATTTCTTTCACTTGAACCTCTCTTGGGATCTATTCCCAATTTAGATTTAGAAAACATACAATGGGTAATTGTTGGTGGAGAGTCTGGTCCAAAAGCCAGGCACGTTGATCAAATTTGGGTGACCAATATTCGCGATCAATGCCTCTCCGATAATGTGCCATTTTTCTTCAAACAATGGGGCGGTGTCAATAAAAAGAAAAATGGTCGCATCCTAGAAGGACATACTTGGGATCAGATGCCTGCAAGCGTATTACCAATCGGATAATAGTATTCTTTACATTTGTTTTAGTTGTTTTTCAGGAATAGAAATGCCGCCTGTTTGCATATCGTCAAACAAAAAATCCCCGGCATTCTTTAAAACACCGGGGGTTATGGGTGGCTAACCGGGATGCTTGCTCATTCATTCCTGGTCAATACCATTATACACGATAACGATTTCATACTGTAAAACCCTCACGGCGTAAAAGACGCCACCGGTAAAGTCGACAGCCTCCGAAAATTCCCATCTTTTCCCAATCCTTTCACATTAGCATCTTAAAATCAAAAGGTGAGCAAGAATGGATTACGCACCTTGATGAACTTTCTTTTTTTTAAGACCTCTAAAATTAAATAGTTCAATATACCTTCATCAACAATGAATCAATTCCTCTATCGGAGTTAACCATTCTGTTATATTTCTATCAGAAGTCCTTTTCAAAGTGACTTTCAGTTTCTTCTCGTGTTTTTGTTTCCTACTAATTTTTTGATATTCACTAAACAATATTGCGCATTTTTCATTTTTCCAATATTCCCATAAATCCTCTTTTTGAGGAAGCACCTTTTGTTCGAAATCCGATAACATAATTCCAACCACTTCAGCGGTTTCTGGGATAACTAAAAATGCAAAATTCTCATCAACATAATAAACAGATACAAGGTCATCTGGTGGCACTACCTTTACATAGAACTCATCCATAAGTTCGTCATATACCACATAAACTGTTTCAGATTCCTTTCGGTACAATCGGTCTAGCTTGTTAAATTTTAATTCGTTAATTTCAATTATTGGCTCAATTTTGGCCATATCACTTTTTCTCCAGGGTTTCTTGATGAACAAGGTCTAAACGATATTGGTTGAATGTTATTTGTGTCACGGAAATCAACGACAATCATCAATTCAACTCGAGAATTAATAATTTTTCCGTAATAAATATGTCGTTCCTTACTTTGGGGTGACTGGTAGATGAAACCGTAGGCTGGATTTTCGATGGTTTCCTTAACAAAAAGGATTAAATCATCTATTTTTAATCTATTTAATTCCGGATGTTTCCAGAGAATGTAATTCCAACGTTCTTCGCTGCATTTAATGGTGTAACCTCTTGGATCTTTAGCAACGAAGATATCTTCCATGTAATTATATTTTCACCGCTGCTAGAAACAAGCAGAGCCTCCTCTTCCATATTATTGACGAACGCATCCAATTTGTCAAGGTGATCCTTGCTCTCTTATAGATATTAAATATATCTTCATACACGATAATTATAGTTTGATAATATCATCACATGACGGTATGAAACGACGCTGCCGGCGAAGTCGGCAGCCTCTTGTACAGCCCCACCCCTTCTACCTCCCTCCTCAACCTCTGCACCTCCCAGGTCAGCTCTAGTTGAAACCTCCTCCACAATCAACTCCCTGCAGAATGGCGTTCTTCCATTCAGGCATGAACTTATGGTTTCCCTTTCAGCCCCCCTCTCATTACCCAATGCAGAATGGCGTTCTTCCGTTCAGCCGTTTACGACACTTCCTGCAGAATGGGTGATCTATACCATTCTGCCAAGCCGAATGGCGAACTTCCATTCGGCCTTCTGCCAAGCTGTGCGAAGCAAAACCCTTCATCTTACCTTGGAACTCATTTGGGTCATATCTTTTATTCTGGCACCTCGGCATCCATGGATACTTCGGGGATGGTGGTGATCAGGAGCAATGAGACCACCATTGCGACCGCCCCCACCAGGAAAACCGTCTTCAAGCCGCTTTCCAGGTCCCGGGCGGTGTTTTGCGCGATGCCTAAAATGGCTGGCGCGACCGAAATCCCGACCATCTGAAAGAAGAACATTGCCCCAACCGCCACGCCCAGCAGGCGCTTGGGGACCGCAAATTGGACGACCAGGGTGTTGATGGTTGGGATCATCCCCATGCCAAATCCAGCTACAGAGGTAATGAGAATGTACAACCAGACCGGCGTGTTGGCGGTGAAGCGCCACATGGCGAACATGCCGAGGGTGATAATCGCGTAGCCGATGTTGTACATCCACTTGTATGTTTTGGTTCTCGCCAGCAGAAGGCCTGCCGGGATGCCCATGAAGGCAAGAAGCATACTAAAGGGGGTCAGCATCGAACCGCTGATGGTTGGGCTAACCTCCATCACATACTGTGCGAAGATAGGCGAGTAGGCATTGATGGCCACCGAGCCGAAGAAGTACAGGAAACCCGTGGCCGCAACGGTCAAGAAGGTACGGTTGAAAAGCCCCTGGGGATCAAGGATAGGCGCTGCCACCCGCTTTTCGTTCTGGATGAAGCCGGCCCAGGCGGCTGCGGATACAACCAGCAGCATCGCTCCCGCCCCCAGTTTGCCTGGCATACCCAACCTGGAAACCCCGATGATGAGCGTGGTGGTCGCCAGGACCATCATCAGTGTTCCCCAGATATCCACTTTGGGGTGGGTCGTCTGCGTATTTTTGGGAAGCGCCACCGCGACCAGGATACCTGCGGCGATCAGCAGCGGGATCGTCCCCCAATAGAGGCCGCGCCAGCCAAACACGCTTTCAGCAACAATCCCGCCCAGCACCGGACCGATCAGCGCCGCAACGCCGGTGGGCAGGTTCAGCAGCCCGGTCCATTTTGCCAGTTCCCCGGCGGAGAAGAGATCGCCAACCGCAGTGAAACAGAGCGGGATGATGGGGAAATGCCCGATGCTCATAAAGGTAGCCGATGCAATCAGGAGAGACATCGAGGTCACTTGTGTAGAGAGCGCCAGCCCAACCCCGAAAAGCACCATCGAAGCGAGCAAGATCGCCCGCCGCCCATACATATCGGAGAGCTTGCCAAAAAGCAATGTGGATGCCGACCCAGCGAGAGCGGGCAGCGAGATCAACCATGGAAAAAGCGCCATGCCATCGAGTTCAGCGATCATTTGCGGCTGGGCAATATTTCTGGCGTTGATGAAGAGGAAACTGACGAACTGCGTAATGAAGACCGCTGTTATGCCAATGGCAACTTTTCCTTCACGGTTATTGCTCACAATCGTGACTCCTGAATAGGTGGTTTCGAGCTACTTCTTGAAGACTTCCTTTGCGACCAGGATGGCGGAGATTGCCCGCGGCCACCCGATATAGAATGCCAGGTGGGTCATGACCTCGGCAAGCTCGCTCTTCGAGAGGCCGTTCGCCCTGGCCCGATTCAGGTGGCTGGGACCTGCTCCGTGTTTCCGTTGGCAGTGAGTGCCGCGACTGTGACCAGGCTGCGGTCTCGCGGCGATAGCTCTGCTCGTTCCCAAACATCACCGAACAGCACGTCGTCCGTGAGCTCCGCCAGCTTGGGTGCAAAATCCCCCACGAGTTGCTGTGCCCGTGATTGTTCCATTGGTTCAGACATCTAGTGTCCTTTCACCCAGCCACTTCGCCATTTTAGGGTCCCGATGGTCAAAGAAACTGCTGGTTTTTGTGTCTAATGTTGTAATCGCCGCCAGGTCTTCCGTGCTTAATTCAAAATCAAACACACTGATATTCTCTATCATCCTTTCCTTGCGGGTTGTTTTTGCAAGCGCAATAATGCCTCTTTGTACAAGCCAGCGCAGGATTACCTGGGCTACGCTTTTGTTGTGTTTTGCAGCGATGGATAGCAATAATTCATTTTGAAAAATATTATTCTTTCCCTCTGCAAATGGCGCCCATGCTTCAACCTGTACACTGTTAGCTTGTAAAAACTTTTGCGCCTCTATCTGCTGTTGGAAAGGGTTCACTTCAATCTGGTTGATCGCGGGCCTTATTTGGTTATGAATCATCAAGTCCATGATTCGATCAGGAAGAAAGTTCGAAACCCCGATTGCTCTGGCTTTGCCTTGTTGATACAGTTCTTCCATCGCCCGCCATTCACCATACACATCGCCGAATGGTTGGTGAATCAGATACAGGTCAATGGTTTCTAATTGCAAGCGCTTCAGGGACCTTTCAAAGGCCTTGATCGTGCCTTCATAACCCTGGCTCTGAATCCAAAGCTTGGTGGTGATAAATAATTCTTCTCTGGCAACGCCGCTTTGCTTGATCCCCCTGCCAACCGCCTCTTCATTTTGGTAAGAAGCGGCCGTGTCAATATGGCGATATCCAGTTTGAATGGCGTCAACCACGCACCTTTCACATTCGGCCGGATCAGTGATCTGAAAAACGCCGAAGCCAAGAATAGGGATTTCAACGCCATTGTTCAATTTAACGGTTTGCATCATTTTCTCCTTGTGTTTCTTCTATTACTGGTGTTGTTCCGGTGTCAGCAGCCTGGTGAATGACAGAGATGCCAACTTCCAGCTACCATCTTGCTGCACATACACTTCTGTAACTGTGAAGGGATTGGTGACCTCGTTGCCGCCCACCACGGCTGGCAGCGTAATTCTGTTTAAAAGGATGGCCGTTGTGCCAATGATATTCACCGATACTTCATGGATATCCGCTTTCTTGTAGTGAATGCCGCCGCTTTTGATGATGTCGAGTTCCTGTTCTTTGCCCCATGAACCGCCCATGTGGACGAAGACAGCCTTTTCATGGAAGAGAGCGTCAAGGGTATCTACCTTGCGCTCTGACATCCAACCCCATTTCTCTTTTGAGAGATTGATTACCTCTTGTTCCGAGTTTACATTTTGCATAATTCGCTCCTTATGTTTATGCTTGCCACCTACACATGCTTTTCAAGCAGCGGGTTCACGACTGCTTTCTCAAACAAATCGCTCGCGTCCACTCCCTCTGGCTCCTTGCACCTCGATTTTTGAGGACTTGGTATCAAGCTCGCGTAGGTCATCCAGCGTAAGTTTGATATTGGCCGCGCCCATGTTCTCCTCCAAGCGGTGTAACTTGCGTGTTCCTGGAATAGGGACGATGAAAGGTTTCTGGGCAAGTAGCCAGGCCAGCGCAATTTGGGCCGCTGTAGCCTCGTACCGCCTGGCAATCCTGCTGAGAAGGTCAATAAACGGCCGGTTGGCTTTCATGGCCTCTGGGGTGAACCGGGGAAACCAGCTACGCACATCGCTTCTCTCAAAGGTCTGGTCGACCCTGACCTTACCAGTCAGAAAACCCTGACCGAGGGGACTCCAGGGCACAAAGCCGACCCCAAGTTCTTCGCAGGCGCCTAGCACTTCCGCTTCCACATCTCGCGCCCACAGGGAATATTCATTCTGCACCGCGGAAACCGGATGCACGGTGTGAGCCCGACGAATCGTTTGGGCGCTGACTTCGGATAAGCCGAAATATTTGGCCTTGCCTTCTTGAATTAGGTCTTTCACTGTGCCAGCCACGTCCTCAATGGGCACCTCTGGGTCGACTCGATGCTGATAGAGCAGGTCAATTGTGTCCGCCAGTTTTCTTATTCCACCATGGCATTCTCTGCTTTCAGAACAGCATTTTCATAGTAATTAATTTTGTAGTTCAACAAATCCAGTGTTTTTTGCAATTCCGCCATCCTGGCTGTAATCTCGGCTCGCTGCTCAACCAAAATGGCCTTCCGGGCTTCCGTGGTCTGGTCACCCTGCTGAACCAGCCCGTAATACTTGATCAACACTTCTACAGGAAGCCCAGCCTTTCGCATGCACTTGATAAACTCAACCCGCCGCACATCAAGATCGCTGTAATCCCTGATACCGCCATTATTTCGATTAACGGGCGGAAGCAGTCCAATCCGTTCATAGTAGCGCAGCGTATCTGCCGAAATATCACATTGTTCACTTACTTCTGAAATCCTCATAAGATCACCTCCAGATACAGTATAGCACTTAGAGTTTACTCCAAGTCAAGAGGATTTTTAAAACTCGATCTACATCTTACATAAGATAACCCCTGACGAGTTCATAAAAATTAAAAAGGGCTGGTATCCCGACCCTTGTTTTTTACAACCAGATTCGCTCAAACCTAAAGCATCGGTCAATTGTGGTAGCTGGGTTGAATTTCGGTTGATTTTTCCTGGTAATCCCATAAAATGTTCTCAAATACGCTATACTCCCACCATGATTCTCTTCTACTCAATCGCTTGCAGTTTGTTGAGCGTTATCCCACTAACTTCTCAGCCGGATGGTCTTGGTCCGTTCATCATCCTCCTGCTCCTTTGGTTACCTCCCCTCCCCTGCCCCGCCGCGATGATAACGAACGCCATTGCCGCGCTAATGATTTGCCTCCTCATTCTTTGTCAATATCCCTTACAGTCAGTAGGACGGAATCAACCTCAGAATAGCTTGGCATCCATGGTTAGCCGCTGTAACAGGCAACCATGCTCCCCGGTCCGCCCTATGCAGCCGCAAATCTCGCCACACTCTGGTCACCATACCCTGCATTTTGGTGATTTACCCGCCTTCCAATTTGAATGTACCTGCAGAATAGTAATCTCCCATTTTCGAAGGTACCTGCAGAATGTGTGGTCTTTCCCATTCTACCAAGCTGAACGCATTTTATTCAGCCCTGAACGATGTTTTTCCTTTCAGTCCCCCTCTCGTTACCCAATGCAGAATGGCGTTCTTCCATTCTGCCAAGCTGAACGCATTTTATTCAGCCCTGAACGATGTTTTACCTTTCAGTCCCCCTCTCATTACCCACTGCAGAATGGCGTTCTTCCATTCTGCCAAGCTGAACGGTGTCCTTCCGTTCAGCCTTCTGCCAATCTGAATGCATTATATTCAGCCCTGAACTGGTGGTTTCCCTTTCAGTCCCCCTCTCATTACCCAATGCAGAATGGCGTTCTTCCATTCTGCCAAGCTGAACGGTGTCCTTCCGTTCAGCC
>CAZTJD010000080.1:0-7193 GCA_964613985.1 uncultured Anaerolineales bacterium | reverse complement strand
TTCTGCCAATCTGAATGCATTATATTCAGCCCTGAACTGGTGTCCTTCCGTTCAGCCTTCCTGGCAAACCCTCCCTACACCCTCCCTTGAAAAAATATTTCACAAATCCACCCAGAATACAATTTCCAGCGAAATAATTCCTTCTTAACCCAATACCTTCTCGTTCACTTCCCCACCTTCACCAGGTGGTTTTTTTTGTTAAAATCCCCGGTTTTCCACCGCATATTAAAAGTCAATTTTTTCATCTCCCACTCTGGAAAAAACTCCTCAAAATTGACCAAATTGATTAATCAATAATTCCACGATTTAGCCATTCTTCATCATAATTCTACTGCCCCACCCTGCGACGCAACCTGGTACCACCGCAACGCCTTCTAGAGCAGCTAGAGGTCGGCTTCTATAAGTCCTGGTGACTTTCTCCATAGACTCACCCTGGTTTCAGCACCAGCCGGTTTGGCAAAACCACACTTATTGCGCATTGGCTTTCAAAAAATCATGGCAGCATGAAACCTGGCTCGCAAAGACTGATTCCCAATTTACTGACCCTGGTCACGCCTGGAGATTATTTCGTCAAAGAAAACAGGCTGTTGAAAAAGTAAAAATATTTCCAAAGGCATGATTTTGTATAGATGCAACAATGTTACGCTCAACAGCCAGATAGATCAGTAACTTTTCAACCTCCACAGCCCCCATATCCTTTGGGTGCTTTTTGTCGGGAAAGAGTATATATTGCCGAATCCAATTGATATGCGCCCGTTCAGTTCTGTGAGAGTACTGTTTTCGACGAATACTATTGTTGACTTGATCTAATAACTTTTTGGGTTTTGGTTCCATTTTTCTCGATATAGTTACTTATCATGCATTTTGATTGTATTATCATGTATGGAGAGGTTTTATCATGAAAACATCTCGCTTATCACCCCGTTGGTCCGCCAGCCTTTAATACACTAATTATGGTTTAATATATGTTCATTAATTTCGCTAATTAGTAATTCCTTTTGATGATCTTCTTTTTGTTTATGTTACGAAAATTGCCGATTATCACTTGAATCGACCATCAAAAATCATTATTATTTGTGTGTAGCTATCACTAGAGGAGGTACCATGTCATCAAAACGCCCCGAACTTTCAGCCATCGCTTTACCAGCAGCATGTTTGTGGATGCTACTCATTTTCACCGGACTAGCTTGTCAACTAACGTCGATTACCAACCCTCCCACTCCAACAATTGAAGTAAACGTGCAAAGCTCCCCCACTCCAGTAGAAGACAATGAGCAAATCTTCCCCACTCCAACAATTGAAGCAAACGATCAAAACTACCCTACACCTGTGAAGAATTGCGAGCAATACGTTGGAAAAATCGTCTTCACATCCAACATGAATGACACTGATGATGGCAATCCTTATGAAATCTACATCATGGATACGGATGGGAATAACATCGTCCCTGTCACTCAGGATATCTATTTCGATACACATCCAGCCTGGAGCCCAGACCATTGCCAGATTGTTTATACTTCCCATCGCGAGAAAGACAGTTATGAAGACTTATACGTGATCAATACGGATGGGAGCGGCCTGATCCACTTGACAAGCAGCCCTGGCTCTGAAAGGATGGCAGACTGGTCTCCAGATGGAAAACGCATCGTTTATATCTCTCAAAACGAAATGAAAATCGACCTGTTTATGATCAGCGCCGATGGCTCGCATCAGGTCAACCTAACCAACAGCCCGGAACAGGAACGTGACCCAGAATGGTCTCCAGATGGAAGCAAGATCCTGTTCGAATGTGAAAATCCCATTGGAGAACATGACGGGCATGGCGGGATCTGCCTGATAGACCCAGACGGAACAAACTTCACGCGCTTGACTCCCATCAACGATATAAACTATATGTTCCCGACCTGGTCACCTGATGGCGCACAAATTGCCCTGGTTTCCAACCTCACCGGGCAGCTTGAAATCTATACAATGAATCCCGATGGAAGCAACCTCCAACAGGTTACCTCTTACAGCACGCAATGGGACCCAGCTTCTCTGAAGTGGTCAGCTGACGGCAAAAAAATCCTTTTCGAAGACCGGGCGGGAATTTTAGGGGGTGGTTATTATGTTTATGATATTTCCATACTCAATCTGGATGACTTGGGCGTGGCTAATTTGACGAATAGCGACCCTGTGTATGACCGCGTACCAGACTGGTAACCAGAAAATCGGATGATATTTCATCCATATACAGCCCAACCCTGCATAAACGCAGACGGGGCTACTCGCCTCGAGGCTAAGCGGCGCAATTTGTTCAAAATGGATGTCTGGCAAAGTTTGTCTCGCGTCAACTCCCCCCTGGTTATGATCTCGTTAGATTACAATAGAGACATAATAACCAACGAGTTCACAAAAATCGAAAAGGATTGGTAACACGGCCCTTATTTTTTACATCCAAATCTGCTACTTTGTTCTTAGTGGACATAATTCGAATCAGGAAGACTTGGGTTCATATGTTCGGAGGGGAAGATATTTAAAATGAAAATCGTAACTACTCAGGCAAAAGGAGTCAAAAGTACTTAAATAATTATGACAAAGGATTCTACACAAATAAGGGGGACTGATTCATAAGTTGATGCATTAAATTAGATTTTACCATCGTAGAAATAAGAGCAATATACCGTCAAGGCGAAGATGCTGTTATTGCATTAATCCTAGAACTAATCAGGATGAATAAAGAATTAGAAGCAAGAATCCAAGCGCTAGAAGACCAGCTGGCAAAAAACAGCAGAAATAGTAGCAAACCGCCATCAAGTGATGGGTATAGTAAACCAGGACATTTGTAATTGGAACACTTCCAATGTGATAAGTATGAGTCGTATGTTTGCAGATGCCCACACTTTCGATCAAGACATCGGGGGTTGGGATGTATCGTCTCTTACAACGGCGGACTATATGTTCTTTAATGTGAGATTATCAATCCCAAATTATGATTCTCTTCTCATTGGGTGGGATGCGCAAATCCTGCGGAGCGGCGTAACTTTTTAGTGGCGGGAACAGCATCTACTGCCTCGGTGAAACAGCCAGAGCCAATATGATCAGCTCAGATGAATGGGAGATTACAGATGGCGGTAAAGATTGTTCCGAACCTGAAATCGAGGTGACTGGCAATGATGTACCTATCCCGAATGGGAGCACGTCCCCCAGTACTAGCGATGGTACCGATTTTGGCAGCCTGACCGTGGGAAGCATACCCATCACCCACACTTTCACAATCAGTAATACGGGTTTCACCGACCTGAACCTGACCGGCACACCGACAATTACACTGGCAGTTGGCACCCACTTCAGTGTGACCCAGCAGCCTAGCAACAGCACGGTCGCGAGCGGTAGTGCAGTAACCTTCCAGGTCGCTTTCGATCCTCAATCTTGTGGAACTTTCACCGATACAGTCTTTATTGAAAACAATGATAGTAACGAAAGTGCCTACACTTTTATGATTTCTGGTGAAAGTTTCTATCTGATTTATCTCCCCCTGATACTCAGGTAGAAGTATTGAAGGTATAAGAAAGACTTGCTGGGAGGAATTTCCTGGTATGTCATTTAGTTGAGGATTGGGGGTAGAAAAATTAGGGCTGATTCAAGCTTGTTAAAGGGATTTTTTCCGGATAAAAAAGTTGGGCAAATAAAGTTGTGCAACCATGCAATTTGGAATTCAAAAATTTTAGGCAAATCAAAGCAAGATCCTCTGTTCTTTTTCTGATCCTAATAGCAGCGCTGATCAGTTTATCGCATGGCACTTTCGCTTAGAAAGAGACAGCCTATGACCTTGTAAATGCCGTAAACGACCTGAGAGCTTTACATGGACTTACTCCTTACACAATCGATTCCTGTCTGATGGGATATGCTCAAGAGCATTCTGAATATCAAGCATCCATCCAATCTGGAACTCACCAACACAGCGATGGATCACTACCCCAAGATATTGGGTTAATTGAGAATGCAGCTGGTGGACATGATGGGGTAGGAACAGTAGCGATTGTAGTTTATGAAATATGGGTTGATTGGGGTCATCGAAATACACTGGTGGGCTATTCGACGGGTGAAATAGGGGCCGGAGTAGCCTTATCGGAAAATGGACTGCTATATTACACGGTTGACATCCATCCCGGGGAGGAGGTTGAAGTCGCATCCAGGTCAACCCCGCTCCGCTAAACTCGGAATGACGGCTGAATATGGATCGGCTTGTAAGAATTATTCAATAAACCCGATACCCAGCGTATTTTTCGACTTTGTTCAAGGTCAAAGAGGAATCCTTACTTCTCCTAGCCTTCCTGAAGTTTCTTACCTTTCTTGCCCTCCTTACCTTTCTTGCCCTTCTTACCTTTCTTACCCTTCTTACCTTTCTTACCCTTCTTACCTTTCTTGCCCACAATTTCTTCTTCAGCAACCTCTTCTACAACTTCTTTTTCATCAGGCTCAGGATTTGTGGTCATCGTTATGGTCTCCTCAAGGTTTCCCATTCTCAAAGTAAAAAAATCCTAAATATCATTGTTCAACCCCAATTTTGGCATTGTGTTTTAATTGTTAGGCTACCATTATTATGACATGGAATTAATAAAAGTCAAGAAATCCATGACCAGAAGATAATTAATCAGCAAATATTACGAATCACCCCTATAATGATTCCAAATTAATTGATCCCTGGTCACCTGCCGGCTATCGAACCACCTGCCCCCATCACTACCTCCACCCAATTCACCTCCTCCAGCATTTCCGCTGGCAGCAAGTTCCCCTCTAAATCCTCCCCATTCAACTTCAAAACCTTCACCCCCTGGCAGACCTGATCCGGGTTCTTAATCTCAATCTGCACCATCTTGCTACGGAAGCAGCGTTCGACCTTGAATCCTTCCCACTCAGCAGGTATGCAGGGATCGATCCGCAGCCCTTCAATCTCAGGCCTGATCCCCAGGACGTACTGCGTGGCGGCGGTGTACCACCAAGCTGCCGCTCCGGTAAGCCAGGCGACGCGGGTGTTCCCTTCCCGGGGTGAGAAGGGAGAATAGGTGGTCTGCCCCTGGACATAAGGCTCCATCTGCCGTATTTCAGCACGGTCGTTGTAGGCTGCCGGCATCCCCGCTCGTAAATAATCATAAGCGCGGTCCCCGTTGCCCTGCAGGTACTCTGCGATCACCCCCCAACCCTGGGTGTGGTTGAAGATGCCGGCGTTCTCCTTGATACCCGGGTTAAAGACCACTGCCCGCATCACGTCAACTGGACTTTTTACAAAGGGTGGCGCGCATAACATCAGCCCGTAGGGCGTCGCCAACTTGTTATGAACCGTCTCCAGGCAGCGTCCAGCCTGGGCCTCCGTGGCAGCCTCACTGATCACTGCCCAGAGCTGGGTGTTCAGATAAACCTGCCCCTCCTCATAGTCCTTGGTACCGTAGACAGTGCCATCATCACCAATTGCCCAGATGAACCACGCTCCATCCCAGGCAGTTGCTTGTATGGCCTGATCGAGCTGATCTCGCTTTGACAGTGCCCAATCACGCCCGGCGATATCATCAAAGCGCTGGCTCAATTCCGCGTAGACACTCAGTCCGAACCGCAGTTGGAATGCCACGAACAGGCTTTCACCATAATAACCCAACCGCAGGCAGTCGTTCCAGTCCGCTGACAGACCGCAGGGCAAGCCGTGTTCTCCCATGCGCGCCAGGTTGAATTCCAGCGCTCGTCGCAGGTGATCCAGGACGGTGTCGCTTCCCAGGTCCGCATAAGGGAGCACCTGGTGATAAAAATCCACCTTCCCCGTCTCAGCAACGAAAGCGGGGACGGCATTGAAGAACCACAAACAATCATCAGAGCGGTATTCTTCTTCTTTCGGTGGGATTTCAAAGCCTGGGTTATGTTCGAAAGGCCGGATGATGGGCATCGCCCCACCATTGGAGAGCTGCCCAGTGAGCATCAACTCCAGCCGCTCCTGGGCTTGCTCCGGGATGGCTGCCACCACCCCCAGCAGGTCCTGCACCGAGTCCCGGAATCCCAGGCCGTCACGTTCCCCGTTGTAAGTCAGGCTGGCAGCCCTTGACCAGGCAAAGGTGATCAGGCAATTATACAAGCCCCAGACATTGACGGTCGAGTTAAGTTCCGGGTCAGGCGTCTCCACCGTCATGCACCCCAGCTTGTCGTGCCAGCTTTGCTTCAGTTTTTCCAGTTCCAAATCAGCCCGGTCCAGAGAGCCGAAGGCTGCGACCGTCTGTTTACCCGTTGTGTTCGCATCTCCAATCCCCAGCAGGACCAGGACCTCTTTCGACCCGCCAGGCACCAAGGTCAGGTTCACCTGCATCGCCCCACAGGCGTTGTCGCCATACGCCTCGCTGCCTGTACACTGCCCATCCACCACCACCTGTGGATTGTGGTAGCCCCGGTAAGGACCGAGGAAGGCTTCGCGGCTGGTATCGTAACCGCTTAACGGAGCTCCGACCAGGCTCATCCAGGAATGCATCGGTGCATCCGAGCCCTGGCTGTGTCGCAGGTTGTCATGGATAGCTATGCGTATCAGTTGATCCCCGGTCAGAGACCCGCGCACGATGAAGGTAGAGTACTGCAGGTTGACCAGGTCCTGCTCGGTGATCCACTGGTTGGTGAACTCACAAAAAGTGAAGATGGAGAGCTGCCGGGTCTTTTCGCTATCGTTAGTGAGTTTCAATCGCCAATATTCAAAATTCTTGTCTACCGGAATGAAGTATGTGGTTTCTGCGGCGATCCCAGCATAGTGCGATTCGATCACGGTGTATGCTGTCCCGTGGCGGCAGGTGGATTTGAACTGGTCCAGCGGTTTCCCCACCGGCTGCCAGGAGGCTGACCAATAATCGCCATTTTCCCGGTCACGCAGGTAGAAATAACGCCCGGGTTGGTCCATGGGCACAGCATTAAACCGCAGCCGTAGGAACCTGCCCCGAGCCCCTGACTTGTAAAACCCGTACCCACCGGCATTGTTGGTGATGACGGCTCCGTACTCGGTTGATCCCAGGTAGTTGCTCCAAGACCGCGGCGTATCCGGGCGGGTGATGACATATTCCTTAGCTTCGTCGTCAAAATATCCGTAGTTCATGGGTGGCATGCCTCCTGGTCCCGACCGATGACTGCCTGTCCTCGCAAGCCGGCAGTCCTCGGTGCAGTTAGTGATGCTTGATTTTTTTGTGATT
>CAZTJD010000079.1:0-18836 GCA_964613985.1 uncultured Anaerolineales bacterium | reverse complement strand
TACCGACCAATAATCCCCACTCCGAGCTCCACCCTATAAAAAAATCCACCCTCATCTGGTGGTTTTTTTGCTTAAATCACCAGTTTTCTGCAAATGTTCCAAAATCAATTTTATCACCTCCCACTCTGGAAAAAATCCCTAAAAATTGACAAAATTGATAAATCAATTTTCACCCAGTTTCCACCACTCTCCCTTACCTGCAGAATGGATGGTTTTTACCCACTTATCCCACTTTCGTATTTCAAGCCCAAAAGCCACATTGGAAAATATTTCTTTGTGCGGGAATAGCATAAAATCCTGGAACACCAAGCTAAATCCACGCTTGTGAGTGGGGATGTTCTTTGAGTCTATCCCTTTCCAATAAATTTCACATTCATCTTGTACCTCCAGGCTAGAAATGATATTCAAGAGGGTTGATTTGCCACATCCACAGGGACCGAGCAGTGCCAGGATTTCACCTTCGAATAATTTAAAAGTGACTCTCTTGAGTACTTCTTTACCTTGATAGGATTTTCTCATCTGTTCGACTTTAAGTCCGTTCATAATGTAAATGAATATGCTGGCTGCCTGGTAGATCATCCATTATGTATCATAAGTTTGTCATTCTGAAGTAGCGTCCTTTATGAAATTAAGGCTTTTGCTACTGAAGAATCTCTGGTGCTATGTGAGAGATGCCTCTTGTCACTCCTTATGAAGAATAGAAGATTCACGATGGATCAACTACTACGTTTAAGTCTAAATAAGGTAGAGATTATTCATTCCGATTTGCTCCATTCGGATGACATTACGAATAATAATGATGGATATATTTCTAGTTCAAGTGAATCTGGTAGAGAAGGGAAACTGCGTCTTGCTTCTGCCCCTTGAGAATCAGTTATCCCCTTCAGCAAGGATGACTGAATCCACTTCCTGTCTAGATTGGTGAACTGTCCTTTCATATAAAGGGACAGCAGGAAGGATCATGATGGCGGAGGTGGTGAGAGCGGCTTTGATTGAACGTAAATTCCCAATGAAACCGACAAATGGTCCGCCAAATATCTGACCTAAGGCATCCAACTGGCTGGTCATGGAAAGCATGGTAGCACGAACTTTAGATTCTATGTATTTATTTATCCAGGTGTCGATCAGTGGTTCTGTCAAAGAACGCATTGTGTCAATAAGTAATGTAGCGGTGATTGCAAGATAAAAATTATTGGTCCAGGCAAAAAGAAATAAACCAAAGGAGATTATTCCGTAGATGCTGCTTAATAAGCGTGCCACTCTGGCATTGTCTGAAGTGTCCAGCCGACGGTTAATAATTTCAATGACCCCTAAGGACAGCACTGTGCCTAAAACGCGCATCCCTGCAAACCAGGAAACAATTGGATCGCCCCCCCAAGGTACGGAAGGGAAAACAAACTGATGTAAAAAATGTGCTTCGGTTAATCGGTCATATCCCTCGCTATAAAGACCAACGAAGATTGAGATCAATGCAAAAGTTAATAAAATAGGTTTCAACCTGGCCAGGTTTATCCCATTTTTAAAAGTGGAAACCATCTCACCCCAGGTATCTTGTTCTTCCTTAGAGTTGTGTATAAATCCAGTTTCGGACATAGCAAGAAGACGAAATACACCGAGCAGTAAGAAGAGGCACCCCCCAACCGTGATAGGTAATCGATATGATATGTTACCTATAAGAACGAATAGTGGGATTCCCACCAGGTTCCCTAGCATATTGAGTTGGGATGAACGTAAGAATACCGGTCCAACATTCTCTACTCCAACCTCATCAGTGATCCAGGCAGAGTGTGCACCGCTGATGAAGGTCCAGGCTGTACCCCAGATCACTTGTGCTACAATGATCACTCCAAATATTGGAAAAGATGCCTCTACGATAAAACCTATGCCAAATAAGAAGGTACCTATGATTACAGAGAGTCGCCGGGAGTACATATCAGCAATGATACCGGTGGGAATTTCAAAGATGAAGGCAGTAGTCTCCAGTGCAGTACCAACCAGGACAAGTTCGAGTGGGTTTAAACCGACTGTCTGAATCCGGTATAACTGGTTGGCAGCAAATACAATGGAGAAGATTACACCGACGAAGAAAGATCCGATCCAATAGACTGCTTTTGGACTAAGGGATTTCATGTACGACTCCGGATTGACCCTGCCAAAGCAACTGCATTTCATTGCAGGAATTTAACAAAGTATTTAGCTTACCTTCTGCGATAATCCCACCATCTTTCAGGACAATGATATGATCGGCTCGTTTTAGAGCTGGTTTTCGGTGCGATACTGCCAGACATGTGGTGTTGTGATTCGAAAATACCCTATCCCAGAGAATACGTTCTGTTTCTACATCCAGTGCACTAGATATGTCATCAAATACCAGTAATTCCGGCTCTCGTATAAACATCCGAGCAGCTGCAGCGCGCTGTCGTTGTCCTCCTGACAATTTCACTCCCTTGGCACCCAGCATCGTTTCTAATCCATTTTCAAGTTCGTGAATATCCTGCTCCATAACTGCCTTGAAAATGGCTGTATCGAGGTTTGCTTCGTCAGTTGGCAGACCCATCAGGATATTGTCTTTTAGGCTTTCGGAGAAGAGCAGAGGTACCTGAGGAGTATAAGCAACCCTTGGTGGGATCATGAACATAGCGGGATTTTCAACTGGTTGACCATTCCAATAAATTTGTCCTTCTTGAAGAGGTAGCAATCCCAATAGTACCCGCAGAAGAGTCGTCTTCCCCGATCCAATCCGTCCAGTAATCACCGTAAAGCTGCCTTTTTTAAAGGACAGGTTGATCTTCCGAATCCCACGGTTTGTTTCTTCATATAAGTATGAAAGTCCGCGCGCTTCAAGGTTCACAAAAATATGGCTATTATTTTTTCTTTCATAAGTCACCTCGGGGAGTTCTTTATGAAGATAAACCGGGTTATGTGCGACTAGGATTTTTGAAGGTGTATCTTGTAGTAGTCTGAATAGCCTGGAAAGAGATACGCCAACTTGTTTGATCCAGGCAAGGTGTTCTCCAACCAACCCAGCAAAATCAGCTGTGTAACCCAGGTAGTAAGCAAAAAGTGCGAAATCACCGATTGAAAAAGTACCTTGACTAATTTTATTCCCGACCAGGATAAGGATGATCCCAGTGCCAAAGTTGCTTGCATTACGAAAAATAGAATGCAGTATTTCCCCAAAAAGACGGTCTTTTACAGCCGCGTTTTTCCTTTGTTGGTTGATCTTCCCGAATTGACTGATAACACGCTCTTCAGCAACAGCCACCTTAACAGCTTGAGCTGATCCAAAAAGCTCACCGATAAAACCTGTTACCTTGCCTGCAGCTTTACGATTAGCTTCCCGGTATTTCTGGATTGCTTTCGTAGCCATATTCGTGGCTATGATTACTATAACTAAAGGTAATATGACAACCAGGGTGACTGCTGGATCTATTTGGAGCATTACAATGATTGCGACCAGTGCAAAGAAGCCAAACCCAACCAGGATCAGGGATTCCGCCAAATAAAATGCTATTTCGTCGACATCCCCTCGGAATCGACTCACCGCTTCTCCTGGAGAATCGGGAACGGCTCGGCTGCCAGGTCGCTTTAATATGTGAGTAAACAGGTTGTTACGCAACAGGGCTGCAACTGACCATCTAAAGTTGAAATAAATCCAAACATCGATGAAAATGGCAAAACTTTTCGCAATTGCAGTAGCCACTAAAAGGGCGATCAGGGAATATACGTTCAAACCTAGAGTTCCAGTTCCGGTTAGGTTATCGAAGATGGCTTTCATGATAAAGCCAACGATTTGTGGGAAAACGCCAAAAAACATGGTCTCAAAAATAAATAGGCCAAAATATAACCAGGGTTTAAATTTAACGATTTCCCATAGGAATTGCCAGGGGCGAATCTTTGGTGAGGAGTCAGGGATGGAAGTAGTCATGATCTATACAAGAACCTCCTCTAGACCCATCTGTAATAACTTGGAGAATCTGGATGAAGGATCATTCATCAAGCTAATCCGCTCCCCATATTCCTTCATGAAACCATCTTCTAAAATCAAGATCTGGTCTGTTTTTTGAACGGTTTTAAGATGGTGCGCGATGATGATTGCTGTACGACCTTGAACCAAGCGTTCGACGGCATGTTCGATCAAGGTTTCTGTTGCCGGATCAAGGCGGGAGGAGGCTTCGTCCAGGACTACGAGTCCAGGATCCCCTAAGAAGACGCGAGTGAAGGCTAGTAGTTGGGCTTCACCAGCTGAAAGACCAGCTCCACCTGATTCCAGTATTGTATTTAACCCATCTGGCAGGCTTTGATACCATTCTAGTAGCCCCAACTCCTTGATCACCTTTTCAATCAGGACATCTGGAATTGAATCATCAAAGAAGGTTAAATTATCTCTCACACTGGCATTGAAAAGCTGGATGTTTTGTGTCACTACGCCTACCTGACGCCTTAACTCCTTTAGGGGCATTTGGCGTACATCAACCATACCAAATCCGTTCACAGGTCCGATCAGCACAGAACCACGATCAGGATCATAGAATCGAAAAATTAACCGAGTGAGAGTGGTCTTGCCAGATCCGGTTCGACCAAGTAACCCCAGGACTTTTCCAGGATCCAGGGAAAAACTGATATCAGTCAAAACGAGGTCTTTGTCTCTATCCCAGGTTTTGATTTTATGATTTGCAGAAATCAAATCATCGTATCCAAAGGTCACCAAATCAAACTGTAATCCTAGGCGAGGTTGTTTTTCTAAATCTTCTGGAGGTGGTAAGCCTTTAAGAGTGGTTGCATCTTGACTGACTGTGTAGGCTTCTTGGATTTTTGATTTTATGTTAAACAACTCCTGGATCCTGATAATACCAGCTCCGGCACGTTGAAACTGGTCAACCTGGTGGGTAATATTCTCCATTGGTCGTCCCAACATTGTTGTGTATTGATAAATCAGGTATAACGTCCCTATGGTAACAATTTCTCCCTGGAACAA
This sequence comes from uncultured Anaerolineales bacterium, assembly GCA_964613985.1. Taxonomy (GTDB): domain Bacteria; phylum Chloroflexota; class Anaerolineae; order Anaerolineales; family UBA11858; genus CAZTJD01. The sequence goes on along the minus strand of CAZTJD010000079.1, from coordinate 13,858 downwards.
ATAAGTTCCAATAGCAAATGCTACTGCAGTACCCAAGGCAAATAAAAAATGGTTGATGTTGATTAGCACATTGATAACCATTGCGGATTTAAGTGATTTTCGCAGCATCTCGCGGATCAAGGCGTGGAAATTATGCATGACATAAGATTCAGCACCATTGGCGCGAATGTCTTCCGTTCCAGCAAGTCTTTCTTCCAGGAACCCGAAAAACTCCGCACTTGCTTGACGTTCAGCTGCCCAATAGGGGACAGCTACATTGCGGTATCGCAACATAATAAACATCGAAAGACTCACGAAAACTGTCAAGCCGAACCCAACTGCCCAATTTTCCCACCACAACAAGACCAATACTCCAATCATTAGGAGAACATTACCTAATAGTTCAACCACGAACCGTGAGAAAAAATTTGCCAGGTTGTTAACATCGCCATCTACTCGTTCAATGATCTCACCGGGTGTATGGGTATTGTGAAAGGACAAGTCCAACCGGATGCAGTGATCAACCAGGTCTACTCGCAAGGCATTCGTTGAGGTCCAGGCGACGATTTCACTAAAATAACCGGCGAAAACGCTAGTAATTTGCTGGAGGAATGCAAGGCCGAGGAAAAGTAAGCTTAACCGTAATAGCCGGTTCCCAGGAACTCCTATTTGAGCAGCATCGAGAAAATTACGAATGATCTGTGGATTGACCAGTTGCAAAGCGATATTCCCCAATAGGAAAAAACTCAACAGAGAGGATCTTTTCCATTGTGGTCTGAGGTACTTGATTAGCAAAGTCCAATATTGCTTGAGAGCGATCTGCATTTATTAATCCGTCCTATGATTTTAGGTTACCTGGTTAAAGGCCTTAGGGTAGACACATTTTCCGGCTTTCCCTGCCAGGCTGCCTGAAACCAGTTCAATCGCCATAAAAGCTTCATTGTGAATATTCCACGGATTACTCAATCCCCATATCGTCGCCATCTTATAACCAAATTGTGGATAGTAACTAGGGTGACCAATCAGGATAACGGAAGTATAACCAAGTTTTAATGCGTTTTGGTGAGCTGTAAGTATTAACGATCCTCCAATACCCTGGTATTGGTGCGATGGATGTACAGCAATAGGTCCCAGGCTAAGCGAGGGATATATTCCTGTGTCGGACATGATTTTAATAGGGAATAAAAGGATATGACCAACAACTTCCTCTCCAGAAACAGCTACCAGGGAAAGTCTTGGGTCGAAAGAATTTTGATTTCTCGAGGATTTCACAAATTTCCCTTCATCAGGACGATTGAAAGCAAGATCATTTACCAACGAAATTGAGGCATAATCATTGAGAATTTCGGGACGAATTATTATTTTATTGCTCATCTTAACCTCTTCTTTTTATGGGGAAGCTTATCTTGACATTGCAGGTTGGTCTATTTCAAGTGAATTCGAACGAAGATTTTATCCAATAATTTTCACTCTTTAAGACTTTCCTCCTCCTCGATCGGAAGGAAATGAGGTGATGTGCTATAACCATGGGAAACCCATAATTCTTCTGCCGGCTCTGGAGGCTTATTCTGTATCCCTTGTCTTTGGAAATATTCACAGATGTGGATAACATCCCTTTGGAAGATTGGGTATGCGTTAGGATTGCAGGCTGGGTCGATGGCTTGTGGAAAATCAATTAAGGTAATCGAACCCTCCCAGTACAGGATATTGTAGGCGGAGAGATCGCCGTGGACGCGTTGGTTCGTGAGCATCAAGTGGATATTTTCGATCGTGCGCTCAAAGAGGGTTTGGGCTAACTTTTTATTCAGTTTAATCCCGTTGGGGGTTGGTGCAGCAATTCTCTCATTCCCAATGAAAGACACCAGGATAGCATTATGACCTCTCGCGTAAGGTATGGGAACATCACAGCCAGCTTTGTATAAGCGCTGCAAGATCCTAAATTTATGCTCTATCCAGGAAGTGTGCATTAGATTCTGATCATTATTCCATAGTAAATGACTATGGAAAAATTCTGCTTAAGTTGATGATAACTCTTGATATAGTTGAATGTAGTTTTTATATCGTAACCGCGACACTTTGCCTTGTTCTACTGCATGCTTAACGGCACACTCAGGCTCATCGATATGAGTACAGTCGTTGAAATGGCAATCAGGGATATGAGGAACCATCTCATGATACCAATTTCCCAACTCAGTGGGTTGGATACCCGCAATTGCAAAAGATCTGATACCGGGAGTATCAATGACTACGCCTCCATTCTCCAGCTGCCAAAGACTGGATTGTGTGGTCGTGTGCCGACCCTGCCCAGTGAATAAACCTCTTTCACTGACTTCTCCTATCTTCAAATCCAGACTGGGTTGAACGGCAGTGAGAAGGGTCGATTTTCCGACACCTGATAAGCCTGCTAATGCTGTGGTTCCATCCTGAAAGATTCTTCTCAATGGTTCAATGCCTTCCTGATTAGTAGCGCTAGTGAGGATTAATTTGTAATTTAATTTCTCATAAACCTGGACCACTTCACTTAATTCTTGCATGTCATCGACCAGGTCTATTTTATTGATGCAGATGATTGGTTCGATACGATTTCGCTGAGCTGTTATCAAGTAGCGATCGATCAGTGCTGGCCAGAGGTAAGGTTCCCGCCAGGAGGCGACGATCAATATACGATCTACATTGGCGGCGACAATCTGGTATAGGTCTTCAAGGATTTTTCCCTGGTCTGGGGAATAAGGACGGGCAAGTACACTTCTTCTTGGAAGTACAGCCTCCACAACACCCCGATTAAATCCATCGGAGGTGACCAACACCCAATCCCCGACAGCAACAGGATTGATATAGCCCGTCATTGCATCCTTAACATTGCCTCGTAATTCACAGACAATGCTTTCTCCCTTGTAATCAACCCGACACATTGACGAACTGGCTTCAATTACAAGGCATCGAATGCATTCATTCTGATCGTTTTCCAAATCATTTTCGAGTAGGACTTGATATTGAGTGCTGGTACTGTGTTCTTTGGTCCTTTCATTTATCACTATTTTTTCCATTTCACGATGGTACTCTCCTGATCCAAGGGGCATAATTTTCGAAAAATTGTCGAATTCAAATCCATCTAACGCTTCCCAGTCATTGAGGGAGATCTTCTTCAGACGAGGTTTCTTTGTTGTATTTTTTCTACCTGTTTTTCGACGGGCATCATGTAATTTTTGTTTTCGACTATTTTTTTTCACTTCTTTGATGTGTCTCTCAACAAGTTGTTGTTTTTTATTCATTGTGTTATTTTCTCTTGGTTTTTGAGTGGTGAGGGTTGAAATCTTACATTTCAACCCCACCACGCTATCTTAATCTTTTTAATATTGAGAAAAAACGATTGATGAAACGGTTAATTCTCCTTCGTAAAGTCTCTGCACCAGGCTCCAAGCGGGAGGCGCGTGTAGATGTAGATTCTTCTAAACAATCGACATGTATTTCTATGGTCAACATCATCCACCTCCTTTCTGGTGGCAGGGTATATAGAAAAAACGGCCATCGGATTAATGTCCGTGGCCGAATCTAGATTGATATCTGATTTATAGAAGAGGATTCTTCAAACTTTCTCCACCCAATTTGGTTCAGTTCATTCCAGGTAGGAAAGTGATAATTAAAACAGCCACGGGGTCTTGTAAAGTGCTCCGTGACTTATTGTTAACTAACAGTTTGGGAACTGGCACAAAAAGACCACGGATTGCTACCCGTGGTCACAATAAAAAAAATTATTGAAATCTGATATTATACTGCGGTCACGAGGCGCACTTCAAGCAAGAATGCTTTTTGTCTATTTACTTTTTCCATGAACATGCGCCTCCTTTTAAAAGATTTGTTTGACTTATGCGCAACAAGTGTCAGTTTATCATGGGTGTTCTTGCCATGTCAAGTGGTTCTTATAGGTTTATGTTTCGAGTTTTGATCGGCAGGAGATCATTTTCTGATCGATATTTCCTTGGGTTACCCATTGATATTCGATTTTTGAACAGCCTAAGCGCCTCCATTCGATTAACATTAAACATCGACAGTAATAGAAGCACTTTTCCCTATCCAATACAATTTAATTTAGAAACTAGTGGTCTGTCAAATCTCATTCTTAATAATGTCATTCTGAACGAAACGAAGTGGAGTGAAGAATCTCTACCTTGTGCTGACTGAAACCTTACCTTCTTTATTGATAGTTATCCTATATATTCATACTTGACAGACCACTAGTAGGTAAAGGAAAAATTCATAATTTACACAGCGATGGCTGGGATGTAATTGGTAGGATAAGGGAATTTAGTACTAAGCTTGAGAATCATCTGATTCTAGTAATTCACCTCTTTAGAGCCGTTCTTGTCAATTATTGAAAACCTAAAATAACTTCAATTAGGAAGTACTGCGGTTGTTCCTGGTTTATTTTAGAAACCTCTTTCTGTTATATTCGTTGGTTATAAAAAAAATACCCGGTTTCACATCTCCTGGGGATGTATTGGTTTATCTCCCAACCAACGAGTCAGCTGCAATAATACAATGAAAGAAATTACCAGGAGAAATACAGACTGTACGAATGAATTTTGTAATTTAAGTATCAAGGTCCCAAGTGAAATGATTAATGCTAATAGGATGAAGGTCATTAGTCTTCACAAGTGTACTTTTTCAACTTGAGTCACTCTTTTTGTAGGATTGATTCTATTGAGAAGGTGTTGGAGATGCGTAAGATCCCAGGTAGAAAGGATGAAAACGGCACTGAGAATCATGATCACCGGGTTTAGTAAAAAAAATCTCACCAAGGCGACCGTAGTAATCCCTAAGATAAAAATAATGTTACTTAACCATGTCCACCGGAATTTTAATGCAATGATCGAAAAGATACCAATTAGCACAGGTAGCAGAGATAGGTATTTGGTTCCAATAGAAAGGAAATTTGACGTAGGAATACCGAAGCCTATCAGAAGTAATAGGAAAATAAATATTTTAGTCATATATCAATCCTTGTATTTCGGAATATGAATGGATTCACTTGGAGACTATTACCTGGTAACCATGGGCGCGAATTTGAAGAAGAACTTTTGGATCATCTGGTGCCAACGGACTGACAAGGACGATTTGAGGTTTTGGTGGAAAGATCTGGGTAGGGATATATTCCAGATAAGAAAAAACCAGTCTTTGCCCTGGTTATGCTTTAGAAAGGGTGCGTAAGATCCGTTCTAATTGATATTTTCCATATCCTGGGACGATCCAATCCAAATATTTACCATACTTTAGAAGTCCGACTCTATCTCCTTGCTTGATGAATTCAGCTGCGAGTGTTGCAGCCGCCTGGACTGAATATTCGTAGATCGAGATTTTTGGTAGAATAAAAAGACTTCCAGTTGTGGAAAATTTATGTCGAACGGGATTTAAGCCTAGGAGGCTTCGGGTTTCAACCCGGATTTCGTCAAAGGGATAGTATCCTTGCTGCCCAATGATTTTGTATGATCAGGTAAAGGTCTCGTTTATTTTAAGGTTGAAAAGCCGATGGGGAAATCCATTCACAACTTCTATTTGGGAAGGCAACATATCCTCGACAAGCAAAGCATCGACTCTGGACCCATGGTTTGTGATCCTCATAGTAATCGTCACTTCTTCATCAGGGGCCGTCCTCTCTGTACTCATTTGTCTATGAAAAGACAAGTTAAGCTTGGATTGGGTTTGTAAAAATCCACTTATCAGGTATAGAAAAAAAGGTATTGATAAGGTAATCAAGAATGCATTAAGAGTACCAACACCACCCAAGACCAATCCGAAAGTGATCAGGCTGAGGATGAAGATTTGATTCATACTTTTCTGAACGGGGTTTGATTCAATCAAGTACAGGCACAGGTACCTTTGTGAAAATATCTCTAATCACATCCCCTTTAACTCGAGGAGCCATCCAATGGGCAGGCTGTAAAATCAACCGGTGGGCGAGGACAGGTACATCAAAATGTTTAATATCATCAGGAATGACGAAGTCACGCCCCTGGATAGCTGCATAAGCTCGAGCCATCTTTTGGAACGCTAAGGACCCTCTTGGACTGGCACCAACTGCTACTCGTTGATCTTCCCTGGTTTGGGTTACAAGATCAATGATATATCTCTCTAGATCAGCATGGATGTGAACCTCTTCGATTAATTCTCGCATCTCCATAATTTCAGCGCCATTGGTAATTTGGCTAAGTGAGAATTCGTCCTGGCGTCGTTTACGCCTGTCTGCAAGTATCTGTGCTTCTTCTTCTTTCCCTGGGTAGCCAATGGAGATTTTGATCATAAAACGGTCGAGCTGTGCTTCTGGGAGAGGAAAGGTCCCTTCGTATTCAATTGGATTTTGCGTCGCTAAGACAATGAAAGGTTCTGTTAAATGCATGGTTTCCCCCTCAATCGTTACCTGTTTCTCCTGCATTGCTTCCAATAAAGCAGATTGGGTTTTGGGGGAAGCTCGGTTAATTTCATCTGCAAGGATGATATTGGCAAAAATTGGTCCTTGGCGTAATTCGAATCGGTTCTCGGATCTGTTATAGATGTATCCTCCGGTGATGTCACCTGGAAGTAGATCAGGGGTAAATTGGATGCGTTTAAATATTAATCCCAGGGTGGCTGCGAAGCTACTTGCAATGAGAGTCTTACCTAAACCTGGATAATCTTCAATTAGAACATGACCCCCGGCTAAGATCGAAGCCATAATCATCTCTAATTGTTTCCGTTTTCCAATGACAGCAGTATCAATTTCGTCCAGAATTTTTTTACATATAAACGCTAGTTCGTTGATGTCTTTTTGCACCTTACTGCTCCGTAATGGTTTCTAAATAGTTTACCACTTCTTTTAAATCAACATTAAGTTGGGGATTCCCCTGTTTCCTGCTGGGAAAAATGTTGTTTCTACGCAAATTTAAATCTACTGGGGTTAAAAATACTTTTCGATTTATCCTCTTTCGGCAGTTAACTGCTTCATTCATTTCAGCATAACATTGGATGATGGCATCCTCCCATTGGCGACCTTGGTTAATATCTGTTATCGTTTTCAGAGCTATCGTTTTGATATCATCATCAGTTCGCTGTAAAACCCAGAAATAATAAATCAAGAGTCCTAAGACAACTGCAACAAAGAAACCTATCATATATCCAAGCCAATCAGGTAGGCTGGGTGGGGAATAAATTTTTATCGCAGAAGCCATCTCTGTTGCTTGAAGAGATGGAGGATACGAAACGACAGGAAGGGAGGAATTGCTGATTGCGTTTGCTTCTAAGTAATTTTCTTGATTGAATAACAAAACAAAAGAACAAACACCCAAAAGAAAAGAAAACCAAATTATCAAAGCCTTAAAATATTTCTTAAAGAGGCTGCGAGCCTCTGAAGAAAAGATTAGCATGATCACCACCAAGGGAAACATTGCAAAAACCGACATTAAAAACAGGTTAATTAACCAGTTTGTATGAAGACTTTTTCCAAATGAGAATAAAGGTAGTGTTCCCTCGTTGGTTAGTAGTGTTGTACCTGGGTTAAACTTAAGGTCCTCAATGATAATGGACAATATGAATATTGAGATAAAGCCAGTAAATGCGATGATTTGAGAAATATGAGGAAGGTCGGGTTTAATTATTTTACGTAAGTCCATCGGTCTATTGAATTAATAATACAGCAAATGAACATTATTACAGCTATTATATTACGATCCTATTGAGAGATAAGTTCATTCAACTTGAGTTATCCATTTAACTCCTAGGCACCAAGTTTATAAAAAATGGACGATTCCAGCCCTTGACTGAACATTCGAAGAAATCCGGTTATTCTCCTGTTTGTAATAGCTGAGAAGATGATGTTTTAAAAAATATGGTTACAAGTCTTACCCTGTCATTTGTATTCGAAAAGTATTGAATTCACCAGTGGCATCTCGCCAGTTTGTTTTTACTCGATTTGTTGTTCCGTAAAAAGGTCCGCGTTGTAGAACCCGGAGGAATTTTTCTAGATTCATTCGCGAACCTTCAGCAACTACCTCCACAGTGCCATCCCAACGGTTTCGTACCCAACCAGTTAAACCATATTCAATCCCATGTCTCTGGGTGAAGGCGCGAAAACCGACACCTTGTACCCGACCTTCAATTATCGCATTTAGGCGAACATTATTGGTTACTTGGGTATTCTTATCGTTCAATTTTATATTCGGACTTATCGCTTTTTAATGCTTCTGGCTATCAAACCGATTGGAACGATGAAAGCAAAGCTGATAAGGATCATCAAAGATATGGTTTCATCTCCAAAATTAAGTTCCGGTGCCTCTGAAAACTCGGCTTGCTTCCAATCATCCTCTAAACCAGATAATGGTTGCTGATATGTGGCTTGAACTGCCTGCTCACAGCTCTGATCTTTTATATAGGCTTGGATTAAATTTTCCATCATTTCCAACCCATACGTGTCATGTAAATACCTGGTAAAGGCAAAAGCTTCGGCGTAAGCTAATTGGAAATTCGCAGCATCAGTAGGGAACCCGTCACAAAGATTCTCTATAGGAATTAACATATCCTTTTCATAAGCTTTCTTTAATAAAATCTGATAATTAGGATTCGAAGTTAACTCCGAGATCGATGCTAAACCTTCGTTAAGCCAGTGTGGTAAATTTGTATATGCAGTCCCAACCTTCTGATAGAGGAGAATGTGGGCTAATTCATGGGGTATCTGTCGCCTGACCTCAACTAGTTCCTCTGGATTATTTGGTAGTGAAATAACAATTATTCCCAAGTCTGGACTCGCATGACCTGCTACCCAAGAAGTGGCTTCACCAGAAAATTTTAACGTATCCTGCAAATCGGAAAGATTGGCATATGCGTAAATCTTGATTCCTTCTGGTGAGGGAACTTTGATAAGTGTATTAATTCGGCTGAGTCCCTCGTAAGCTGTTGTTGTTATTTTTTGACCAATATCTGGATCATCCTTATACCATAAGACGGTAAATTCATCGGTTGTGATCGATTGCCATGTAAAGCGGTTGTCGTCATATAAATATGAAAATGGCTGGATGGTATGAACTATGCCATTCAATGTTTCTATTTTAAACCAAATCAATAACTCGGAGAAAGCCCGTATTGAGTAATGGGATAATCTATAGATGTAATAAATTTCCCCAAAGGACGTAGGAGTTAGAGTTTCCCCGACCAGTAGATTTTTGTTTTCTGTTTCTATATAAATTACAATATTGTTGATATTTCCACCAGGTTCAAATTTGGCGTGGATGTCTATTTGCTCTCCGAATATATGGTTAATATCAATCTCAACAAGCTCAGGGGTTTCATCCTGGCTTTCCTGAAGAATAAAATCATGTCGATAGAAGCTGAAAAGAAAGCCTGTAAAGATCATTAGAACATTCAAATAATGCAAGTCAGGCTCCTAAATAATAAAGTAAAGGTGTTAGTGTTAAAGGACACAGGATCGTGGAGGTAAAAACAGCTGATGTGACGAAAGCTGGTTCTGAGTCGAATTCAGTAGATATTACTGTAGAAATCACAGCGGTCGGTGTTGCTGCCTGGGTTACGCCAACCTGTAGGGCAACGCCGTGAAGGCCAAAAATTGGACCAAGGACCAATCCAAGGGCGGCTCCACCTATTAATCGCATACTATTAGCAAGAATTAGACCAGGTAAGTGATTTTCACGATGGTTTGCTTGAAGTTGTAAGCCTAGAAGGATCAACATAGCAGGAATCGATGCATCTCCAAGCAATAATGTCGTTCTTTGTAATGGAAGAGGAAGCTGCCAGCCTGCCCAAATAAAAATGAGTGCGATAAGAACCGCGTAAATCATAGGTACTTTTATCAATCTCCGCAAAGATTCTTTTACACTTGCTGTCCCAAGGGATGCAATCGCAACACCGAGGACATTTGTGAGCAGTGATGAAGTTACAAAGAATATACTTGCCTGGGCAAGCCCCTTCTCGCCAAAAGAAAATAAATTCAGAGATAAACCAAAATTTCCAGCATTCATCGACATCGTTGTCAAAACAACTGCTGCCAACATGGATCGTTCCAGGTGCAACAATTTGCCGAAACCTAAAGATAAAAGGGAAATCACAAGGACTAGAGTGCAGGTAAATCCGACCATCCGGATTATGTCCCCCCCTGTAAGCTGACTGGTCGTAATCAGATTAAAAATGAGGCAGGGACTAAAAACGTAAAATATGATTCGTGAAATCGGTCGTGGTTCAACTCCCAGGTATTTCCCACAAAAATATCCAATACCAGCGATAAGTAAAATTGGGAATAGGTTGTTAATGAACAGGGCGACGAGATCATTCAAATTTGAGTTTCCTTAGATTCGTCCAGATTGAATAACTCCAGATCATCCAGAGAACCCAAACTCTGATTAAATAACAGATGATCCAAGGCTTCCTCGATAATCAATTCATCTTCCTCATATTCTGCTTCTAGGAGCAATCTTTCTAGGATTGCCTGTGTATCTTCCCCACCAATCCGAGCCAAGGACCATATTGCGGCCATCCTGGTCTCGGGATCACTATCGTCTATGTATTCGATTAATAATGACCTTGTACTGGGAAGCTCAAGTTCTCCAGCTGCTCTGATTGCCTCAAAGCGTATTTCCGGGATTGGGCTCCCCAACATCTCTAGTATTTCGGGTTCCCATCGATGATCAATTGTCCTTCCCATCGCGAAAAGTGCGCTGGCAATCCACTCCACCTGTTCTGAATGAAAAGCTTGTTTGATTAAGTCAGGCACATCCTTGTGACTGGAATACCCTAATGATTCAATAGCTTTCCGACGAACAAGGGAGGAATTTGATCCATAGGCAACATTGAATAAGTTTTCCTCAATTCTCTTCAGTTGATATTTGGGGAGAGAGTCTACTTCGCCAAGGTACACATATTTCCCTAAGTTAATCGCGGCTAGAGCGCAAATTTCCTCATCATCGTCCTCAATCATCGTTTGGATAAAAGTTGGGATCAGGTCAACGACTTCATATTCTTGAAGTGATCGTAATGCCAGAAAACGGATTTGAGGAGTTGAGTCTTCTAAGGCAATTCGGCAGATACTTTCAAAGGAAAGTAAAGTGTCTTCAGCGAATAAAGCTTCTAGATTTTCGAGTAATGCCTGTCGTCGCCATTCAGCGATATTAGGCCAGACTTTTTTTAAGAGGATTTCCTCTTCTTCGATTATGTCAGAAAGACGATTGAGGTACCTTGGATTCAGAGGTGTTTCACCTTGAAGAAGTTCATTGATGATATCCCTGAAGGGCATATTCAACTTGGAAGTCATGTCGTTCATAATTGATTATGGAATCTGGACTGGATTAACAAAATCCAGGTAATTTATATAGAAAAACAGCATTATTAAAATTGTGAAACTAATAAAATTCACCATATTTTGAATTTCAATTGGAATTTTTCGTTTGAAAAGGATTTCTGGGAGGGCAAAAAGGATCCGACCTCCATCTAAAGCGGGGATTGGTAAAAGGTTTAAAATCCCAAGGGATATGGTAATGGTAGTAAAGAACCAGACCGTATTCAGACTTTGAGAGGCTCCAGGTATAAGCTCTTGATCCTGAACATCCTGGTATAAGTCGTACATCCCCTTATAGCCAACAGGTCTAGCTTCTTCTGGCGTTATAACTCCTTTAGCAACTTGGGCAGGTAGGGTCAACAAGGCAACAGAGTGCTGAAAAGTAGAATACGCCCCAAGTGGAATTGCTTCTAGGAAAGATACTTCCATAACTGGATTTCCCATTACGATACCGATGGCTCCTTCACCCTCGGGAGGATCAAGGCGTGGTACCATGTAAGTGGACATGGTCTGCCCAGCACGCTCATACTTTACTTCTATTTCCGTCCCCAACCTCTTGTATATTGCATTATGAACTGCTGTGGTACTGTCAGCTTCAAAACCATCTATTTCTAAAAGAAGATCACCTTTCTGCATACCAGCTAATTCAGCCGGAGAATTTTCAGTAATTCCCATTACTATCACTTTGTTCTGATCAGCTACTCCAACCTGGGTTACGATTACAGTATATAAAATAACCCCGATCAAAAGGTTCATGAGAGGCCCAAAAGCATAAACAACTAGCTTTTTCCAGGGATTGGCAGCTGCTAAACCATCTGGGATACTTGTATCTCCTTCACCTCTGATTTTGACAAAACCACCTAGAGGAAGCCAGTTCAAGGTGAATATCATGCCTAGATTCACCTCGCTTAGGGAATTGCGGATATGGATAGTCCCATCTTGGTTAACTTCACGGGCAGCTTCAAGAGGTTGAAGATTTGGATCAGGAACCTTGAGATTTTCAAGTACATAATTACCGTTTTCTTTATGTTTGATCTTGACATCAACCCAGGTTTCAGGATTTAAATCTTTCAATACTTTTGTCCCAGCCGGTACTTCCACGAGTAAACCATCGATTTTAATTTCACCTTTTGATCGCCAGTATCGGAGTATTTGCGGCGGGATGCCGATGCCAAATTCATCGACTTTCAATTTAAACAACCTAGCTCCTATGTAATGACCAATTTCATGCATAATGATCAAGGCTGAAATAACAACAACTAGTTGGGCAATGGTGCTAAATGGACTCATTCTTTACCTTTATTTGTTTTCTCATGTAACCAATGGAAACACGAGGTATTTTCGTCGTTTTTAATTACTAAGAAATCGCTTGGTTGGTTAGTTAATGTCAACTTACAGCTATTTCGGAGATTTCTCCTGAATAAAATCTAATAACCAGCTGCTCGATTATATCCTGTCCTGGATAAATGGGGTAGACAGGCTAAGCCTGACAACAGGGTTCTAACGTTTCTCTAACATCTCTAATTCGACTTGCGTGTAAAGTTATCACGTGCTATAAAAGGTTCTTGATGACAGCATGAGTTTCGTAAGGATAACGAAGAATAAGGAGACAACTGCGATGAGAATTATGGTTACAGGTGGGACCGGTTTTATCGGAAGCCATACCTGTTTAGAGTTGTTGTATGCAGGTAATGATGTTGTTGTTTTAGATAATCTTTCGAATTCAAAAAAAGAATAGCTTCGGCGAGTGGAAGAAATCACTGGAAAACAAGCGACTTTCTATAAGGTGGATTTGCTTGACCTGCAGAAGCTAGACCATGTGTTTAGAAATGAACAGATTGATGCCGTTATCCATTTCGCTGGTTTGAAAGCAGTGACGGAATCGGTAGCGAAGCCTTTAGAATATTATCGCAATAATATTTGTGGTACTACGACTTTGTTAGAAGTTATGGGGGAGCATAAGGTCAAAAAAATCGTTTTTAGCTCTTCTGCAACCGTATATGGTGAACCTGTTTCAGTACCTGTCGCAGAAGATTTTCCATTGAATCCTCCTGCAAATCCGTATGGCAGGACAAAAATGATGATCGAGGAGCTGCTTTGGGATGTTTTTGCGTCTGATTCATCCTGGGACATAGCGATCCTGCGTTATTTCAACCCGGTAGGTGCCCATGAAAGTGGGAGAATTGGGGAAGACCCGCATGGAATACCCAACAACCTGATGCCAACCATTGCCATGGTTGCTGTTGGGAAACTACCTTATGTGAGAGTCACTGGCCACGACTATGATACACCGGATGGCACCGGGATCCGTGATTATATCCATGTGGTTGACCTGGCAGTGGGGCATATCAAGGCATTGAAAAAACTGGGGACAAACCCGGGATTGGTGACTTACAATTTAGGGACAGGTAAAGGTTATAGTGTTTTAGAATTGATCGCGGCTTATGAACGCGCCACAGGGAAAGAGATACATTATAAAATGGAAGATAGGCGTCCTGGGGACGTTGCTGTAAATTATGCTGACGTTTCTAAAGCAGAACGTGAACTTTGCTGGATTGCTGAGCGAGA
>CAZTJD010000078.1:0-19233 GCA_964613985.1 uncultured Anaerolineales bacterium | reverse complement strand
CGTTGGACGGGATCTTGAGGGGTTAGCCTGGGAATGAAAAATACCGCAGTAACTCCTAAGAAGATAACCAGAAAATACTGAATGAGGCGTGGAATTAAATAAGACTTTAAAAAATTCAAATCAGCCTCCTCACTTTTATTTTATAAACTAAATCAGTTAATTTCAAAGGTTCTCATTTTCCAAATTGATAAATAGAAAGGTATAAAATGAGTTTCACCCATCTTGTACAACCCACTGCCCAGCCTATTGAGAAAATATACAGGATATACCTCAACCAATACAACCTATGACAGCTCAACCAGGGAGTGAGAGATGTGTGGTCGTTATATTAAACTATTGAATGATAATGATTGCAAATTGTCCCCAGACAGGTGATTCCACCTGTCTGGGGCTTTTGAAAAGAATTGTAAATCAGGCTAATTCCCAGTCGGTTCTAGGAAAGGCGTCATATATTTAAAGGGACCCCAGTGGGTATAGGGTTGGGTGTATGGATTCTCAGATCCAGGCCAGTTGGTCCAGTAGTACTGGTCCCAAGCAATGAAACCAATATACCCAAAGGTTGGTGTGCCCGGAATATTTTCGACAAGAATCTTGAGGGCTTCGGTACCCACAGCAACTGTACCTTGATAGTCGGTTGGGTCGGTTTCGCGCAGCTTTTTGATGACAGCATCCATCTCGGGGCTGGACCAGCGTGATTGGTGCCCATTGTTGTTATCACCAAGCGGTTTCTGGTACTCGGAGTTGAAACTATTGATCGTGCGATAGAGGTCAGGACCCGCGCCCCAGGGTTCATAAGCTGGCCAGGATTGAGCGACGTCGAAATCGCCGACGGAGATCAGATCCGCTTGAGCTTCGGTTGCATACACCTCCGCATCAATACCAAACCGCTTCCACTGCGCAACCGCCGCATGGCCGTTGCGAACACCAGGGTGCGTTAGATCCGTCTCTGTCATAAAGGCAATCTTCCAGGGTGTGCCATCGGGCAGCAGCCACATGCCGTCCTCATCTCTAGAGAAACCATTCTTAATCAACAGCTTTTCTGCTGCTTCGGGGGCGTACTTGTACCATCCGAGGCCGAAAGCCTTCTCAATATAAGCTGGATCCTCGGGAAAAGTGTAGCCGCGGCCCTTGGCATATTCAACAACCCGTTGAGGTGCTGTCTGATCGTACACTTTGAACATCTCACCATCACCAAGGTCAATTTCGAGATCCATCAACCATTCTTGCATTGGCTCGATATAGTCTTTCGGATAGGGCCCCAGGTGAGGCACATGAACAGGGCTCATCGTGCCGGTACCATCCACTGCGATCGCCAAGTAGTCGACGATGTCAATCGCCAGTGTTAGCGCCCAACGTACATCAACGTTATCATACGGTGCCCGAGCGGTGTTATAGGTGATTCCAGTAATACAGGGATCGTTATTGACCACCCAGGGGAATGTCGGCTGGTAAGCGCGTGAGGTATCTGACTGCGCCAGTATAGCCTTCAACCCATCTGCTGAGAGGTTGACAACATCAGATTGGTGGGTTAGCTGTGCTAAAATCTTGGCACCTTCATTTGCGAAGTTTTGGAATACAATGTATTGAGGTTTAGGTTCACCATACATCATCCCTGTGGGAGTTTTATCCCAATCTTCGCGCTTCTCCCAAATGGTCCAGAAACCAGCCTCGTCATAGCTGTGCAGTTTGTAGGGTCCTGTACCAACGAAGGGATTGAATTCGAACGTGACTGGATCTTCGATATTCTCGAAGATATGTTTAGGCATGATCCAGGTGCAACCCCAACGATCGAGGAATTTCGTGTGGAATCGGGAGTTCGATAGCTTTAGTACAAAATTAACGGTATGATCATCCGGAGCAGTTACACTTTCCACGTTTTCAACGAAGAAGCTGTTGTCATTGAATCCTTCATATGCTATCAACGTCTCTACGGTGAAGACTACGTCTGCAGAGGTGAACGGTTCACCGTCATCCCAATAGACTCCTTCCCGAAGGGGGATTGTCACCTCGGTAAAATCTTCATTGTAAACCGGGTCACCTGCCGCTAAACCATTGATGATCTCACCAGTGGCGAAATCAACCGACCACAAAGGCTCGTTCGCCAATTGTTGCATACCGCGGTCACGGTTTTTCCAACCAACCCATTCATTAAAGTTGCTGGGGGAACCTACGCGACCAGTCAGGATATCTGCAATCAAAGTCTGACTCCTGGGCAAGATACCGAGTACGTCAGGAGCCGCTTCTTTTTCCACAACTTCCGGAATGGGCGTAACTTCAACCTCGACCTCTTTGATTACTTCAACTGTTTCAATAACAGTCTCACCCTCTTTCTCAACAACCACGGTTTCGATCACCGTGACTGTTTGGATGACCGTTTCTGGTTCAGCAGGAGCACAAGCTGCCATCATCAAGATGATCAATGCTAGAAAACTAAACAGAAACAACATTTTTTTACGCATTAGATTTCTTCTCCTTAACTTATTGATATAGTCGGTTAAACTTTGTGCAATGTGGAAAACATGCCACATTGATCTGGTGCAGGTCTTTCTCAGTCAGCTTAAAACGATGATGGATCTGCACCTTTTTGGTTCATATTCCAATTTTTTAATCCGGTACCACCTCCTTTCTAACTTTTCGCCTTATATCCCCGACAGATATAAGGGAGGAATACTTTTCCCTGATATCGTTTGTTCGTTGAGATGATGTCATTATTTACAGCACCCTCTTCGTTGAAGAACGAACGACCAAACCTGTCTGGATTTTATAAAGATCTTGCTCCAGGGATTCACCATTGATCAATTTAACGATCATCTCAGTTGCTATTTTTCCCATTTCAGGTACAAATTGATTCACCGTAGTTAAGGGTGGATCGAGAAAAACGACATCGCGAAGATTATCGAACCCGACAACGGATATGTCATCTGGAATTTTTAGACGAGCTTCATGGACAGCCTGGTAGACCCCCATTGCTGCCATGTCATTTGCGGCAAAGACCGCCGTAGGTGGATCATGCAAAGCAAGCAAAGCATGCGTACATTTCACGGCCGTTTCAGCCGTATAATCTCCAATCTGTACTAATGATTCATCAATTGGAATCCCGACTTCTTGCAGGCTGTCTTTATACCCCTGGAGTCTACGCATAGCACTGACAAGGTCATGTCTGCCGGAAATGTGACCAATCCGCTTGTGACCCAATCCGAGCAGATGCTCCATGACTTCAAGAGCGCCTTCATGGTTGGTAGAGATGACAGCAGGGCATTCAGGACTTTCATTATTTGGATCAATAGCAACAACCGGCGCCTCAGTAGAAAAATTGGTGGCGACTGGCGTAACCACAATAATCCCATCCGTAATACTGCCATTCAACAAGGTAACATACTGCCTTTCCTGATCAGCAGTTGCATATTTATGGAAATCTCCATTAGTATAAATAATCAGGTCATAATCTAGTTGGGCGATCGCTTGATTGACCCCCTGCATCACCGCCACCGAATAAGGGGATGCAACATCCGGCATCACTAACCCAATCACATTCGTGCGACGGCTACGCATCCCACGGGCTGCCAGGCTGGAGGTATAGCCTAATTCATCGATTATACGGCGCACTCTTTGGTAGGTTTCTGAAGCTACATCATCTTTGTCATTGAGAACTCGTGAAACCGTTGATGCAGAGACACCTGCAGCCTGTGCTACATCATGAATGGTAATTGATTTTCGCGAGCGAGTCATGAATGCTTCTTTCTGAGAAAGCGTTTCGGTATCGGTACCGGTACCGATACCGGTACCGATTTCATTATTGCAGATTTTTGATTGCTTGTCAACTATTTTAGGCAAAATCCTTCATGACTCCTTTCCTAGAAAGGAAATTATTAATATCATTTTCCGTAGAAACTATTTTCATAAACAATTCGGGGAAGAATACAACTGAATAAATGAAAAGAACCTCAGGGCGATTGTCAGCGCTGAGGTTCTTTATTTGACCTTCGTAGAATTATCCAAGGGATGTCAAGAAGATCTGCAACCTTTTCAAGACAGGGGTAGCTTTCTCCTTGGGTTTCCATTCTCGGCTGATGCGGTATTTTTCTACTTCTTGAAGTAATTCAGCCTGGCGAGTCTTGGCAAGATCTACAAGTAATCTATGATCAGACATTTTGTGCCTCCACTTTTGTGAGGCGCCCTGGAACCAATAAAAAAGGGCACCTTTTCGTTATGAGATTATTACTAGGTGACCTTCTCCAACGCCGCCGAAGTAAGCTGTCGGGCTCGGGCCGGAGAAGCATGGCCCTACGTTGGCTGACGATGGAATTGTCAGCTTGACGATTCGCCCCTGAATGGGTCCTCCGCAACCACCAATCATTGGTCATGACGCGGTAATTTTAGGCGATGAAACTATATTCAATTGGTTCCGACAGGGGTATTTTAACCATGACAGAGATATCGTGTCAACTGATGGAATATGGGTAATTGATTAGAAATCCTGTCGTTCCTTTCCATGATCTAAGGCTCCAATTCCATGCTGCCAGAAGGGTTTAACAAGGCTGTTTCAGATAACACTGAATACACCTTACAGGAAGATGAACCAGATTCTCTAGTAGATGGGGTTCAGGTCTGTATAACCAGGATAGATTGGTTATGGAAAACCAGATTCTCTCATCACCCTTTTTATTTAATGTTAAAATCGTTTAATTACAAAGATGATAGGAGAGTCACCATGCCTGAAAAAGACCTTTATGAAGATTTGATCCGCTATTATGAATTTCAAATGGGGAAGATGCCGAGGCGAAAGGAATTTAAGGAAGCCCTCAAAGAGACCTTTTCTAAGGAGGATTTGAACATCTTCTTCCAACTTCCCTACCTGGGTTTCTTAGGCGAAGAAAAATTCCTTAGGAAATTAGCCAAGAAAGGAATCTCCAGGGAAGACTTGGAAGAAGCCCTATCCCGCCTGATCCCACGTGGTTTAGTGGATAAATTCCAAAAGAATGGCGAATGGGGATACGAACGCGCCCCTGTGATCGTCGTCCTTGAGATGGCTGTTCGTGAGCAGGAGCACACACGATTCCGCACCATCACAGCAGAGGTGATGAACGACATGATCGAAGGAGCAGCAGAGGCGATCCCGACAAAGACGCCTTATTATCGCGTCCTTCCAGTTGAAAAGACAATCGACCCTGACTCCCGGTCAACCCTGATCGAGATCCATGCTGATATCCCGATCCCGACTCAAACCTTACCCCTCGATGTCATCTCTAAAATGATCAGAGATGTGGACCTGATTGCTGTCTCCAACTGTTACTGCCGTAGTGCAAAACAGGTGGTTGGCGATCCCTGTAACCATCCCCTGGAAACCTGTTTTTATTTTGATGAACTGGCCCAGATGAAGCTGCAGACGGATTACGCCCGAGAGATCGATTATGAAGAAGCCATGCAGATCCTTTATGAATGTGAAACACAAGGCCTGGTGCACAATGTGAGCAACTGTGAAGGCAAGATTCAGACCCTATGCAACTGCTGCGAGTGCTCCTGCGCGGTGCTTAAAGCCTGGACACGAGGAATGAGGAATACGACCTCCCCCTCTCGCTACCTGATTCACCTGGATGCTGACCGTTGTACGCTTGAGATGGATTGTCTGGAAGCCTGCCCAGTCGATGCTCTGAGCGTTAAAGCAGAGAAATTAGTTATTGATGAAGCTGAATGCCTTGGCTGTGGATTATGCGTCCCTTCCTGCCCGACTGGTGCCCTGCATCTGGAACTGCGTGATGCACCACCAAAGGTATTTAAAGATAACGACGCGCTCTACCGAAATATCTATGCGGAATCCGTACTAGGCTTGATCGGTCGTAAACTCGGTCTGGGAAAATAACCTGGAAGCTGGAATTTGAGGGTTTTTACAATTAGATGATTCACCTCAAAGGATATCTGGACTGAAGGTAAGATCATAAAGGGATTAGCTATACTATTGACCTGGAAAGGTTTCTTTCGATTCTTAGTAATAAATACATTGCTTGAACAGGATAATCCTGCTATCTCATGATAATTTTAAAACTCTCGGAATCTAAATCCAGGTTTTCAGACAGGCTCTATTGTTTTCTATGAATCTTTTTTAACCCCCAGCCAAGGGACCAACATTGGTGTGGTCTGTTTGTACCTTTCATACGCTGGTTTATGTGCCACCATACGCTTTTCAATCATGGGTATGCTGATAAATAGGAACAATAATGTCGTGAATAACGGTCCGATGATGGTCCACCAATATTTTCCATTCGCGGCAACACCAAACAGGTATATACCCCACCAAAATGAAATCTCTCCCAAGTAATTCGGATGCCTGGACAATGACCAAATCCCTGACTGCAGCAAGGCCTCTTTATCTTCCCTTAACTTCGTAAAGCGAGTCACATCAAGGTCAGCACGCCATTCGATCCAGATCGCGCCTGCGGTGACCAACACAGCGATCCCATCCAGCACCCCAAAAGCGTTTCTCGGCATGCTGAAGCAAGGGAAAAAGGGCAGGCAGCCCAGGAAGACCAGCAAAGTAGGCATCAGATGGATACCGAAGAAACTCACCAACCAATATACCTTGCCATAATTTTTTCGCATGTCAGCATAACGCCAGTCTTCATACCTCATCCCCTGCCAACGCACAGCCCAATTCAGGGTTAAACGGATCGACCAGACCAGCACCAATATCAGCACAACGACCTGCCTTAATCCACCAAACAAAGATGTTGTCGATATCAGCCAATAGACTACGATCAACGGGGGTACCACACTCCAATAAGCGTCATAAACACTTGAATTATCACATACCATGCTAAACCCGAAGATCACCGCCGTTCCAACCAGGTCGGCAACTGCGACTGCCAGCAGGGGGTGCCAGCCAACCAGACGCTTACCTACCAGGTAAGCTGCCAAGGCGGCAACCAGGTAAGCGAACACAATAGTAGCGTAATCTTTTTTCATAAGGCAAAATCATACCACTATATAAAGAAACTATTTGGACCTATACGAAGGGAGGAGATAATGGACTACCCCACCGTAAAAAGATAGAAAGCCGGGGGAGAATAGGTTCTATTGATATTACAAAAAATATTTACTCTCGCTCTACCTCCACCCTCATTTCTTTACCATCAGTGGACACATCGATCCAGCCATTGATATCTGTACGCAGAAGGGTGTAACCTTGCAATGCTTCGAGGGTGCCGGGGTCAGGAAGACCATCACGGTCATCTGGTGCCACGGCCAGCAGCACAAGTTGAGGGTTAAGGTGATTGATCCAGGCAGGTGGATTTGCGGGAGCGTAGCCGTTCTCCGCCAGCAAGAGCAGGCTGACCGGGCTGAGACCGGCGCCCATTCGCCAAGATTCCAGGTCACCATCACACAAGCCTAACGGCATCAATGCCCGGAAGTTTCCCGACTCCAGGAGCAAGACCGCACCACGGTTCCCGGAAGAAAGGACTTTTAACACAGCGCCGTCCCCCAAATCAAGGATCTGCCCTGGTATCGCCGGATGGATTGGGATATTCTCCGTTTTCAATGCCTCCCGCAGGTAGTCCGCCTGGCGAGAAATACTCGGAAGGCCAGCCCAAAGGACATTTTGCGGTGGATAACGTTCGACCAGGCGTGGTAAGGCGGCTATCTGTTCCTGTCGCGGTGAGGCAACCACCAACCAATCCAATCTCCGCTGGAAAGGGGGGAGACGTCTGCCAAGACCATCTGCGAGCAGGCTGGTTGACGGACCACCGTTCACCAGGACGTAACGACCACCAGGGGTCTTGATCAACACAGCATCTCCGGTACCTACTTGCAGCAAAGTCAGATGGAGGTTCCCATCTGGTGCGGTCATCACACTGCGGTAGGTACCAATTGTCAGGACGCTAAGCAGAACGATTGTGGGCACCAGGATGGCTGTTTTTATTCGTTCTCCTTCCGCGGTGATCCAGGCCTTAAGCTGCGGCCAGCTGATTGTAGTCCCAATCAGAAATATGTAGTACAGCGACAGCCAGGCAAGGCTGAAATTTCCTAAGACCAGGGAACCACGAGTATACCTGGCAAAGAACTCCACCGCCCGAATGGTGAACGTTACAAAGGGCCAGACGGCATAAGCCATCAGCTGCCCCAGGGGAAACCAGATGAAGCCCAGGATCAGGCTGATGCCCCCTAAGATCATAATTGGCGGTTGGACAGGCAGGATTACTGGATTCGCGATAAAAGAGACCCAGGAAATCCTGTTAAAATGATAAGCAATGATGGGTAGAGTGGTAATCTGGGCGGCAAAGGTGAACAGGAAGAACTCTCCTACCGGCTTGGAAAGCGATGTTGCTCGCTCTTCCGGGATCCAGCGGGAAGCCAGGCGCTTGAAAGCCTCCGCCAGGGGTTCGGCATAAAGGATCAGGCCCAAGGTCGCGGCAAAAGAGAGCTGGAATCCGACATCCCAAAGGACATGAGGGTCTTGTACGGTCATCCCGGCAGCGGTGAGTGCCAAGGCATGGTAACCGAATTGCCGCCGCCCCACCAGCCCGGCACCAAGCGATAAGACTCCCATGATCGCTGCCCGAATCACCGATGCTTCCGCCCCAACCAGGATGGTGTAAAGGAAGATCGCCAATAAGGCAACCACCGCACCACGATAAGGCCCCAACAGGCGGCCAAAGACTTTAATAAAGAGACCAGAGATGATCGCAATGTTGAAACCAGAGATAGCGATAATATGAGATGTGCCCGTTTCAACAAAGGCGTCCTGCACCGGTTCCGGGATGCCCTTCTCAACTCCAAGCAATATCCCGGCGAAGAGGGAGGCTTCCGGATCAGGCCAAAATTGGTAGGTCAATGCCAATGCTTTTTCCCTCAGGTGGTTGATCCATTGCATGAACCAATTGCCCTGGTTGGCTTCCAAGCGAGACACCTGTACCCCCTGCATCAGGGTGTAGATTCCCTGGCGCGCCAGGTAATCACGGTAAGAGAAACCTTCGTCCTCCGGCGGGGTCTCCAACTCGCCGCGCACCAAAACCCGGTCTCCGTAACGGAAAGTCTCCTCCGGATCGGTCCGCACCAGCACCAATCCGTGGATATCCATATAATCCAGGTTTTTCGATGGATGCATCCATTCCGCATCTACCCTCAGATAGGTAAAGGCATCCCGCACATCGGGCATGGTCACCACCACCCCGGTGACCATCATCTCCTGGCCATCATCATTAAAGGCTGCGATTAAGCCGGGATCGGTCAGGCTGGGAAGTTCGGCCTGGTAGCGTGCGCCTCCAAGGCAGAGGGCATAAAGCAGGATGGGGAGTGGGATGTTGAAGGGGAGAAGCAGCTTGTAAATGCGCGAAGGAATGGGGTGACTTTTTTGTCTCCGCTTTAATGCTATTTGAATGATCGCTAGAATGAGTGAAATCCCGACAAGGATCAACCAGGTGGCGGTGGTGAGGTGGAGAATATCACCAAGCAGGATACCCGTGATGAAGGCGAGAGAAAGCCAGAGAAAGGGCATTGTAGTCGTTTAGCTGTAAAGGGACGTGGTCACCTGGTTCTATCTTCGAAAGATGGAATGCATTTGGAAAATATAGTTAGTAGAATTTATTATAGCACGGGGTATAGATCTCGATCCTGAAGCCAAGTGTTTGAAAGTATTCGTCAGGATTTCAGCATAAAAGTCAAGACAAAACGCAGCAAAAAATGGGATTTGGAAGCGCACATCCCATGGACCATGGGAATTATAAAGCCATGATCTCATTATAACAGTCAAAGCATGGTAGCCAAACTGCCTCCAGTCCACCAGCCCGGCACCAAGCGATAAGACTCTCATGATCGCTGCTCGAATCACCGATACCTCCGCCCAAACCAGGATGGTGTAGAGTGAGATCATTAGTAAATTATCTACCATCCTGCAATATGGACACTAGAGTCGTTAATAATTACAAATGAACAGGCCTGATGAGATGGTAATAGTGAACCCAAAGATTCCTATGGAGTGGGATGGTATTACATTTCAGATGATAAGAAAGAACTTGTCTCTAAAAAAACAGGGGGTATAATTTCATATAATTCAAACCTAGGAGATTGCCATAGCCTGACGCAAAATTTCATACACCATTTCTCAAGTGTATACCTCCGCGTCTGCAGGCAGATATCTCATCAAATTTATTTATATTTCTTAGCCACAGGCGTGGGAAGTGCCTGTGTTTTTTTGTTCAGGCAGATGTCATTTATCTACTACAATAGAAACGCCAGAAAAGGAAAACAGAATCACATGGACAGAGATGAAATCATCAAGATTTGCGAACGGAGCATCCTTGATGAAGCCGCCAGGTTGTATGGAACTCAAAAAATGCAACTGAAGGTCTACCCAGGCTATGAAGGTGCAGCTAACCTGGTCTACGATTACGAACAGGATAACCTCCCAATGATCCTCCGGATCTCTTTCCGCTCGGACCGGAAACGGGTACAGATCGAGGCAGAATTGGATTTCGTAGAATATCTGGCGAATGGCGGTTTGCAGGTTTCCCGACCTGTGCCTTCTATAAATGGGAACCTGGTAGAAACTCTCCAAGCTAAAAACATGACTTTCCAGGTTGTTTCATTTACCAAGGGAGCTGGGATGCGGGTGCCTGACAACGGTTACCGCTACCGGGAGGACGCCCCCATCGAGGAATATTTCCACAACTGGGGCGTTACCCTGGGCAAGATGCACGCCCTGGCAAAAACCTACCAGCCTGCTAAGGGTATCGAAAGACGTCCCGATTGGTTCGACCTGCACAAAGCCCGGCAGGCGATCGAAAACCAGGTGCCAGCAAACCTGTCCAAAGTCCAGAAGCGCATCCACTCCACCCTGGATGAAATACAGTCTCTTCCCAGGGACCGCGAGTCCTACGGCCTGATCCACGGCGACTTCAATGACGGCAACTTCACGGTTGACTATGCCAATTCGGCCATCACCGTCTTTGATTTCGACGATTGCTGCTCCTTCTGGTTCGTCTACGAACTGGCAAGCGCCTGGGAAGGCGGGATCGGCAGGGTCATGTTCCATGGCCTAGAGGAACGGCTGGCGTTCATGGACCACTACATGGGTACACTCATGGCAGGTTACAACCAGGAAAACGTGCTGCCTGTTGAGACCCTGGACCAACTGCCCTTATTCATCCGCCTGATGCAGGTGGAAGAGTTCCTTCATTTTGTGCAGTATCTCGACACTCCTGACGAGGAAATCCAGGCTGGTTTCCGCTATAAAATCAAGTGCATCGAAGATGAAATCCCCTACATGGGCTTCTTTGATCCCATTTACAATCCAGCCAGCCCGTTCACACTCGATTAACGCAGAGACTCTCCGAAATATCTCGGCGGATAAGGATATCCGTCCTACCTAGGTCAGGTATCCATCTCTGATGTTTATTTTCCGAATAGAACCAAAGGAACGTCCACAAGGCATCCACTGCCTGCCGGTTGCTTTCTATCACCCTCAATCGGCATTCTCCCTCCCAGTATTCCTTTTCACCGACCATATGTCAACAAAATAGTAAAGCACCCTTGACATTCTGTCAAACATCCTGTATACTAACAAGTGTCAAAAACCCTTTACATATTCAACCGCAATTCACAACAAGGAGGTACCCATGATTATGATTAAATCAAAACGAACCCCTGAAGAACGCCAGCGCTACTTCACCATTCTCGGTGCTTTTGCCCAATTTGCCCTGGTCTTAGGCATCTTGATTGGTCGCCTGGACCTCCCCAACCTGGATTTTCTGATCGGTATGCTCTACGGCTTCTCCGTAGCCGGCAACCTTGCCTTCCTGGTCGTGGTCGTCAGGCCAAAGAATGGAGGGAAACATGTTTGATTGGCAGAGAATAAAACAAAGAGCCAGGCTCATCCGACCGCTGCTGCTGCCCCTCATCCTGTACTTCGGCGCTTTGGCTTTCGCATTAAATTGGTTTGAGACCAACCCGGACTCCGCCTGGCGGATCCCGGTCGCGCTGCTACCCCTCCTGCCGGGGATTGCGATCGCCTTGGGCCTGATGCGTGCACTCTCCAGACTCGATGAAATGGAACGCCGCATCTTACTCGAAGGCATTGGCTTCAGCTTTACCATCACCATACTCTTTCTGCTCACGATGGGTATGTTGGGCCTGGCCGGCTTCCCCCAACTGAACGGGATCTATATCATAGCGATCATGCTTTTATTGTGGCTTTTCGGGAAATTCTGGGGAAACTGGAGATACAAGTGAAAAATCGGCTGCGAATCCTGCGAGCGGAGCGGCGCTGGTCGCAGGCCGAGTTGGGCGAACGCCTGTCCGTCTCCCGCCAGACGATCAACGCCATCGAAAATGGAAAATACGACCCCAGCCTGCCCCTGGCCTTCAAAATGGCTCATCTCTTTGCTCTGCCCATTGAAGAGATCTTCATCCCAACGGAGGAGGAACTAGATTTCAGGTAATCAAGATCAGGACAATAGAAACGGTATTTGTGGTTTAGCCCCTAAAAAATAGGACTGGCAAAAAGTTATCCAGTCCTATTTTTCTTTTTCCAATATATTAACCTACCCTAACGTATAATTAGAAATCTTAAAACTTGATAGAGAAATTCGAATACACCCATATCATACAACCCCTAGCTTCACACTCTCGATTTATGTAATTTAATTCATGGAAAAAATAATGGGTCATGCCTGTTTGGGAAAAGGACATGATCCAAATTTATTCAATGTGTTGATTTATATGCTTTTTACCTAATGATGCTTATAACTTTACTTCCTCATGTAACCAAGATTCTCTTGCAGTGCCTGTAAGTCTTCCTCGTGATCGATTTCGTCCTCAAGAATTTCTAGAGCCATATGGTATGTTACGGGATCTTTGTCCTTGGTGAATTCAAGTAATCCCTGGTAGACCTCAATGGCACATTGCTCGCCCTTGATATTTTGCTCAAGAAGGTTTCTAACAAATTCATTCGTAGGTTCTTCATAACCACAAGTTGTCACATCAAACCACATCTTGGGATTAACCAGTGGTGTACCACCTAATGTAACGATCCGATCCGCTAGCATATCAGCATGTTCTTTTTCTTCCTCAGCATGCTCGACTAATTCAGCCTGCACAGCGCCAGACATCGGCCCAGTTATGATTTTCGAGCCAACCCAATACTGGTAAACAGCCAGCCATTCATCAGCCAAAGCTGAATTGAGTTTCTTTAACAGTTCTTCTACATCCAAACCAACAATTTCACGTCCTTTAGTTCCCATAATACTTTCCTTTCATAATATTATCTGTCAATAGAATAGTTACATTGAATAAATACATACTAATATAATTATATTACAAAATAACGTAGATTCAACCCATTAGTGCAACGACGAGTTGTCAAAAGTGGTTAATAGAAGCAGTATATACGCTGCAAAGACCTGAAAAGTCAAAGGATCGCTATTCCAGTCCCGAATATTTTCACCAACAACCTAACTACCTTATCGAATGACGAGATCCAGGATAATGCCTAATGAAGTATGAGCGGTAAGAAAATCCTCGCCCAGGATTCATACGCACCCATATCAAATAATCCATTAAGTGGGCGATGCAATGCATCCAGATCGAGAGGCAGTCCGGTAGTACAGGCATCAATGGTTGGGGAACCATATTGCAGGTGGTAATCGTCCCCAGCACCAGGGTCCAGGAATAAGGGATCTGAAACTACTCCAATATTCCCCTCCTGATCAATATTACAACCATAGGTGGTATAGGAACCGATAAAACCACCATCCGAGTTGCCCCAAATGATGCTGTTGAAGATTTCGATGTTACCAATACCTCGAGTCGAAAACGCTGGTGTACCACTATTGTTCGCAAGGGTTATATGCTTACCATGAAAATTACCTTCATAGATGCGAATGCCCACCCCTGGATCACCCATTATGGCATTCCTGTAAAGCAGGCTGTTTTGTACCTGGCTGTTTGCGCTGAGATTTACTTGGTAGAGAATACCACCACGGTAGACACTGTTCCCGAAGAAAACCGTGTGGTCAAGATAAATATCGCTTCCATTATTATAAATACCCCCACCATTACCATAATCATCAGTATACCTATCCGCTACATTCTCTGAAATGCTACTCCAAATATCAATACCTGGGTCACAACTGTCAAAATCAGCATCTTAGCAAAACGATGACAGACAAGCTATCTGATGTTCAAAACAAGAGATGTTGATAGCTATTAATTCTACCCCTTGCGACCTGTATATACTCGTCGTTTATTTCATACCCGACAAAATGACGCCCGGTCTCGAGGGCTGCAAGAGCGGTTGTGCCACTGCCCATGAAAGGATCCAGAATAATATCGCGTTTGAAGGTGTAAAGCTCGATTAACCGCCGCGGTAATTCCACCGGGAAGGGCGCTGGATGCCCAATCCTAGACGCTGACTCAGTGGGAAACTGCCAGACACTTTTTGTCAGCTCCAGGAAATCATCCCGATGGATGGTCGATTCCCGTCCCAAGTCCTGGCGTTTGAAGCGATCTTTTGAGAAAACCAGGATATATTCATGCACGTCCCTTAATGTCGGGTTGCTGGGGGACATCCAGCTTCCCCAGGCTGTGGAAGACCCAGCACTAGCGCCTTTATCCCAGATGATCTCACCGCGCATCAGGAACCCGATACCCATCATGAGTTGAGAAATATATCCATTTAATGGAATATAAGGTTTTCGGCCCAGATTAGCGATATTGATACAAGCTCTGCCTCCGGGGACCAGGACACGAAAGGTCTCAAGGTAGACACGCTGCAGAAGTGTGAGGTATTCTTCCAAGGTCAAATCATCATCATATTCCTTACAGGCATTATAGGGTGGTGAGGTGACCATCAGATGGATACAGGAATCTGGAAGCTGAACCATCTTCTCACTTGAGGTATTTAGTATCTGATCAAGCAGATGCGCAGGTAATGCGTTTTCGATATATTCAGACTCACCTTCTTCCAAAGGAGTGTGGTCATACATCCGGCCGGTATAGAACAGGCTGGAGTCATGATTGCTCCGCTCGCTGGTCCCAAAAGGTGATGTTTCAGTTCTTTTTCTCTTTTTTTCAGCCATAATTTTTCTTTGAAATTGGATGCCCTTGCCCAGTCAATTCTGCATAACGAAAACAATCCACGGTATGATCATTAACCATCCCTACCGCTTGCATGAAAGCATAGCAAATGGTCGGTCCAACAAAACTGAAGCCCCACTTTTTCAAATCCTTGCTCATTTGTTCCGATTCAGGGGATTTCGTAGGCAGCTGAGACATGGATGTCCAGGCATTGATGACCGTTTTTCCATCCACAAAACTCCAAAGGAACTGGCTGAATGAACCCAGTTCCTTATGTACCTTCAGAAATCCCTGGGCATTTTTTACCACAGCCCTGATCTTGTTCTGGTTCCGTACAATCCCCGGATCCCGCATCAGGACCGCGATTTTCGCATCATCATACCCGGCGATTAATTTGGGATCAAAATTATCGAAAGCCCGATAATAATTTTCTCGCTTTCGTAGGATCGTAATCCAACTCAGACCGGCTTGAGCACCATCCAGAATTAACTTAGCGAAAAGCTCCTGGTCGTCACGAACTGGCACCCCCCACTCATTATCATGATAATCAATGTAAACTGGTTCGTCTCCACACCACTGGCAGCGCGTTTTCATTTGACGACTTTATCTTTGGGATAGAGCCGTTTTGGATGACATAGGTTCGTTTTCTTGCGTGCCACTCGACCACAATCTTTACAAACATACGTACCATACCGGACGAGTTTCTTATAGTCCTTAAAGTTATCTACGACAAAGCCCATACGTTCCAATTCACAAAGTGTCTTATCCAACGGCATCTCATTACCTTCCTTCCATTTAATAATCCATATCCAGCACCTGGGCAGCAAACGCAAGGACATCGGCATGTTCATCAATCAGTTTATAGGTGGGCTTACCAAGTTTATGACCCGCTTTGAGATCAATCCTGAGCAGGTGCGGACCTTCCCCTGTTGCTGCCTCCAGCAGCCTGGCGATGAATTTCTTAGAATGTGCCGGTACAACACGGTCATCAGTATCACCCGTTGTGAGAATGATCGGTGGATATGTTACTCCATCTTTGAGATTATGTAGGGGTGAATAAGCGTAAAGAAAAATAAAATGCTCGGGGTTTTCTTCGGCATTCCCATATTCCGGGGTCCAAAAACGCCCAACAGTAAACTTATGAAAGCGTAACATATCTGTCACTGGAACCCAACATAACACAGCGCCATAAAGGTCTGGTCTTTGTACCATGCAGGCAGAGGTAAGCAAGCCTCCGTTCGATCGACCTTCGATTGCTAGTTTTTTTCGAGAGGTGTAGCCTTCTGCAATCAACCATTCAGCGGCTGCAATGAAATCATCAAAGACATTTTGTTTGTTCGCAAGCATTCCTGCCTGGTGCCAGGATTCTCCATATTCAGTACCACCACGAATATTCGCCAGGGCAAAAATACCACCCATCTCCAGCCAAACCAGGTTCCATACGCTGAAAAACGGGGGTTGACTGAGGGTAAATCCACCATACCCATAGAGTATTGTTGGGTTTTGACTATCCCGATTTATCCCTTGTTTATGAGTGAGAAACATGGGTACACGGGTGCTGTCCTTTGATTGATAAAAAACTTGATCGGTTTGGTATTCCTGTATATCAAAATCGAGTACTGGAGCCTGGAAAGGAACAACCTGCATATTTTCTAGGTCATAACTGAAGATCGTACGGGGATACAGGATGGATTCAAAACCAAAAAATATTTCAGGATCATCCTGATGCCCCTCCAGTAACTCAACAGTACCCATCGCTGGCAGCGAAATTTCATTGATAAGGACTCCATCAAGGTCATAGACCAGGGCGCGGTTGTGGGCATGGTGGAACGTGACAACCACCAGGTGATTGCCCCATAACGCCGCATCTGCCAGGGTATCCTCTCCCTCCGGGATCACTTCTCTCCAATTTTCACGACCCTGATTATCAAGATCAATCACGATCACCCGTCCTAACGGGGCATCTAAATCCGTCAGGAAATAAAATAAACTCCCTTTATTCCCAACCAACCAGAATTTTGCCTCACCATCCTTGATCAAGGTTTGAAAATCGCCGTTGTCTTCAACAGGACGAAGATAGATTCCATTCCGTCGATCTGTACCCCGGCTGGTGTAGAGCAGAAGGTACTGTTCATCTTCAGTAAAAAGTGGGAAATACCTCAAACCAGGATCACCGGGATTCTGGTAAACCAGGATATCCTCGGTCTGTGGCGTACCTAGACGATGCCAAAATATCTGGCTTAAAAGGGTGGCATTGTCATCCCAGAGATCTTTCGGTTCAGTCAGTCGGTTATAATAGAAACCGCCATCATCCGCTTTCCAGGCAATCCCGGGAAACTTGCACCACTGCAGGATTTCAGCAAAGACCTTACCAGTAACCGTATCCATTATGCGGATTTCTTGCCAGTCGGAACCACTATCAGCAAGAGAATACGCCAGGAAAGAGCCATCCTTACTGTAAGATTGCTGCATCAGGGCAACCGTCCCATCCTCACTCAGTTTGTTCGGATCAAGAAGAAGGGTAGACTCCCCAGCTAATCCTCCCTGTTTATAAAGCACCGCCTGGTTTTGCAGGCCATCATTCTTCGCCAGGAAAAAAGTTCGATCGCGTTTATGGATCTCTTCAACTTTCGGATAATTCCATAAAGCTGTCAGCCGTTCCTTGATTTTCTCAAGTGCGGGGAGCTGATCAAGATAAGCGCGGGTGCGTTCGTTATGCGCCTTCGTCCAGCGCTTGACCCAAGGATCCTCAGCCTGCTCCAGCCATCTGTAAGGATCTGGAACCGCCGTACCGTGGAAATCATCAATGATATCTGATTTGGGAGTTGAGGGAGGTTGGGCAGGGCCCAGGGAGAATTGCATCGATCGTCTCCTATACATATTTGATACTGTATTATACCTCTCAGGTAAACGAACCTCTCGCCCATTTAAATCAAGATAATAGGGGAGAAGATCGTGTTTTAATATGAAACAGGGACAAGAATTTGATCTGTCCCTGTTATATATAGTGGAGAATATTCTTTAAGCAGAAATATTACGGGGAATATTTCCTTAATTCTTGGAAGGTGCCGGAAAAAAGGTTCAGTTATCCTCTGTTACGGGTCCTGCACTTTTCTTATGGCGGTACACAATACGACCTCGTTTCAAGTCATAAGGAGACATTTCCACCCGAACACGGTCGCCTAGCAAGATGCGGATGTAATATTTCCGCATTTTACCTGATAGATAAGCTAAAACTTCATGACCGCTATCAAGGCGGACCTTAAATTGTGTACTCGGTAGCGCCTCAACCACAGAACCTTCAGCCAATATTTTATCTTTATCTTTGGCCATACAAACTCCGGAACAAACAGAAAAACAAATTCATAAAAGAAGTCTACTCATCCCTACTTGGATAATTGCGACGCTTGTGACGACGAATCGCCTTTTTTTTCTGGATACGACGCAACTCACTCTTCGAAACGAACCAGCGTTTGCGGCGTACCGTGCTTAACACACCACTCTTTGCGACTTTTTTACGAAATCGCCGGAGAAGTTGCTCCTGCGTTTCGTTTGATCGCAGATGGACTGTCGGCAAAGAAATCACCTCCTTTTAATTGGTAAAAAACATCGCGACGCAGTCGATAGAAAGAAAAACCCGGCTTGCGTTCGATACACAGCCGAGTAATGGAAACAAAAGGGAAACAGATTCTCTCACATTAATCAACCATGTACACTCCTGCAATAAGGGCATCAATGGTAAAACTGACAAACGCAAACTGCATTATAAACCAAAGCAAAACACCTTGTCAATTTATTAAAATGAAAAAGTCTCTTGGCAATGTCTTACTCTCCCAGGGGGTCGCCCCCCAAGTACCATAAGCGCAGGCGGACTTAACTGCCGGGTTCGAGATGTGACCGGGTGTGCCCCCGCCGCTAAAATCACCAAGAGACTTTATTCACAATGTTAATAACCAACTAAATAGGTATCAAAGAATAGTTCTGAGTTCTCCGCACCACAGATTAAGCCCTCGACCATTAGTACAGCTTAGCTGAACACATTACTGTGCTTACACTCGCTGCCTATCAAGCAGGTAGTCTTCCTGCGGTCTTACTCCCTTAACGGGATGAGGGATCTTATCTTAGGGCAAGTTTCCCGCTTAGATGCTTTCAGCGGTTATCTCTGCC